>JAQSYD010000025.1 GCA_029256325.1 Clostridia bacterium | reverse complement strand
CAAAAAAGCATGATCCTCTCCATCCTCAATTTCCACACCGTAGCTGTCACTGAAGGCAAACCATTTCTTGTTTATTACAGCAACCATTCTACCGTCTTTGTATATTTGAAAATCATAGCCGAAGATGTTGCCTTGAATATCGTAAGAACCATAAACACTATCAATGATAAATTTAGGGGTAAAAAAGGAAAGCTGCTTCTTCACCACTGCCATCTGCTGATCCCCCGCGTATATATAATACTCTGGTAAGAACCTAAAAATCTGCTGCTCAATATAAAACAATACATTTCCATTTAAATCTTCAATTTTCAGCTTATCTCCAAAGCTGAAAACCTTGCCTCTTACAATATATCGATCTTGCTCTAATTCATCCTTAATTGCAAAATTGTCTCCAAAGCTAAATATTTTTTGTTTGATCAAATATCTCATCATTTCACTCTCCATCTCTATATTTTCAGTGCTATAATTATATCTGCTCCTTTATATTATACCAGTTTTTTCTAAATTGTTATAACTTAAACCTTATTTACATTGAAAATAAATATGGTATAATATTAATTAATAATAATTATCGTGGTGTAACCATTATCTATTGTAATTTATTGTTCAATTTTATTAGTAAATATTGAACTTTATCTGACAATAATTATTCGTGCAATTTTGCATTGGAGGAGTTAGAAAATGTTGGAAGTCGTTAAAATTTTAAAGGAAAAGGGCTATAAGGTAACCCCTCAGAGAATAGCCGTTTATGATGTACTAAAGAACACCAAGGAACACCCTACCGTTGAGGCCATATACAATAAGCTTCAGCCTGCCTATCCTACTATGAGCTTAGCTACTGTCTACAAATCCTTAGAAATGTTCAAGGATTTAAATTTGGTTCAGGAGCTGAATGTAGGAGAGGATAAGTTCAGGTATGACGCAAATGTTAAGCTTCACCCACATATTACTTGTGTTTCCTGTGGAAGAGTTGATGATGTTGACGATGAAATGTTCTTCAACCTCTCAGAGCAGGTTGCGGTCAAAACTGGCTATGAAATAACAGGTCAAAAGCTTTATTTCTATGGGCACTGCCCAAAATGCAAGCAAAAGGCATAGCACATAAAATATGCTCAAGATGGTTTTTAACAATCTTGAGCTTTTATTTTTTTGTGCTGCTTATTCAATTAGGGATTGATCTACTGCATTTCTAACTGCTTTTGTAATCTTATTTAATATGTATGTTGTATTCTTCGTGCTATCAGAGGGAACAACATCTTGATTTTGTATAATATTATATAAATGCTGCGGTATTTCATCCTTTAATGTAGGATTATCATTTATGTATTTCGGGGGGAATTCAGTAAGCTTTATATCCTTAATCTTCTCTTCCTTGATAACTACCTCAGCGCGAATATTCCCTTGTTCGGTCTTTTCATTTCCAACATAGGTTCCATCCTTATACTTAAGGTATGTATATCCTGCGGAAGGAAGACCAACCCCGCTGTCTCTCATAGCGAATAATAGTAATGCTGCTATAACTAGGATAATTAATAGTGCTGCATACATCATAAGTTTTTTCTTGGTTACTATAATGATTTTTGGTCTCAAAACTATCCCTCCCAACGTAATCTCTTATATAACATTATTACTGAATCTGCAAATATATGACAAACATCGAAAATTTTTAAGTTAAAGTCTATGTTCAAGAATCAGTTGATACCCTTCCAAGCACAGCAATATCGTCACGTGCTTTTGAAAAATCTCAAGATTCAACATATTGCAATAACAGAGCAAAATTAAAAGCTATCAGGCAGCTCTTGTTCTACTCAGATCTGCGTGATAGCTTATTTCATTTAACTCTATTTTATGGCTCTAATTTTATACAGCATATTTGTAATCCATAGGCTGCCTTCTTCTGTTGTTCTAAACTGAATATCAGAATTTCTAAATTTGGCAATTAAAACCCTTTCCGCGCTCTGTTTGTCCGGATTCCTGTCCAATAGCTCAAACTGCTTAATGTATGCCATGAAATCAGCCATACCTCCAATTCCAAAGGTGTTCAGCTTGTTATCCAAATTCTTTTTCCAAGCCTTTTGGCCCGCTTCAAAGCCTCTTGTATATAAATTGCTTATTTTTTTGTTTTTTAGCTCCAAATAGATGCTATAGCGGTTTAGTTCCTTGATAATTTCCTGTGCAGCTTTTGACTTGCTTGAATACTGCAGCGCTGCTTGCTTTAGCTGATTCTCATCAACCTTGGGAGCGGATAAGTTTGTTGCGACTGTATGATCAGATATTTGCTGCTTTTCCACAAATAAGCCATCCAGATCCAAGCTGACAAATCCACTTTCATCTATCGCTATGGCATCCAATGCCTTTTCTAATTCTATTTCATAAGAGCTGCCTTCTTTTTCACGAAATATCAGTTTATAGTCTGGTTTGCCATATAGCTCATGCAGCAGCGTCAAGCCTCTATAGCCCTCTTCCCCTTGTAATACGCTTAGAACTTGCACTACAGCATCTGCACCTTGCAACAGCAATTCACCACTCTTTTCAGCTGTTATCACGATACCAACTTTATGGTTGAGCTTATCCAGCTTTTCCTTGTTTGTTTCCACCATCTGATCAAACAGCTGTATTCTGACTCTGTTTTCAAACATCTGGTACAGATAATCCAAGCTTTTGCCGCTGTTCTCCGGAAGTCTAAGCCCTAAAGCTTCCTCCAGCAGGGCTTTTCTTTTTAAAGGCTCCAACTCAATGATCCCATCCAGCAGCTTTCCCTGCAGCAGAACCGTTGCCTCATCTATACTGCTCTGATCCTTTAAGGCTGCTTTGATATAGCTGTCATACTCCTGCCTTCCTGCTTTTATAAAGGCAGTATAATCAAAAGCCTCAGAGGTTTGGTACCTTTGAAGAACCTTCTCTGTTCTCACCTTATAATAACCCTTGTAAAGCTCGCTCTTAAATAAGGGTGAACTTTCTTTATAGCCTTGCTGCCATTCCAAGCACCTTTTCAAGCTGCCGCCGTCAAAGCTTCCTCCATAACTTCCCATGTAAAAAATAGAATTCAACGTGTTTAAGTTCATGCCTTGTTCTGCAATAATTGCTTGCAGACTCAAATTGTATTGATTTATGTATTTAAGGTTTTCCGCAGGTTCAAGCCTAGCTGTCAAGGGAAGGTCTTCCATTATATTAAAAGTATAGCTTATATCTGCATAACAAATCATAATACCATATAAGCTTAATGCACATATTACAAATATCAAAAAAAGCTTCTTCAATTCCATCCCTCCCCTTTCAAACCTATGTTTTGCACTTAACGCTAAATAACTCTTTTTCAGAACATTATATTAATCCTACGCTAAAATATGCTTAAATCCAATTTCCTTGAGATATACTCCAGTACTTTAATACCACCGGCACTGTTGCCTTTGCTGTCTAAGGCAGGGCCGAATACACCAATACCCATTTTACCGGGCACAGTGGCAAGTATTCCTCCTCCCACTCCACTTTTTGCAGGCAAGCCTACTCTGACAGCAAACTCACCGGAAGCATCATACATACCACAGGTTACCATAAATGTTTTTACCAATCTGGCGATTGACTTAGGTATTATAACTTCTCCCGTTATTGGACTTGTTCCATCTCCAGCCAATACTGCACCCATCATAGCAATATCCATTGCATTCAGTTCTATGGAACACTGCTTAAAGTATAGTTCCAGTACTGCTTCAACCTCTCCCTCTATGATAGCTGCATCCTTCATAAAGTTTGCCAATGCCCTGTTTCTATAGCCTGTTGCATTTTCAGATTGATAAACTTCTTGGTTAAACCATATTTTTTCATTATGACATAGCCTTCTTACAAAGCCTATTAATCTATTCAGCTTCTCCTCTACATGCTCTCCTAAAATTAAGGAATCTACCGCGATTGCACCTGCATTAATCATTGGATTTAGAGGTTTTGCTGTTTTCATTGTTTCCAGCTTAATGATTGAATTAAATGGGTCACCCGTAGGCTCCATTCCAACCTTGCTGAATACATACTGCTCGCCCCTGTCCATAACTGCCAGCATCAATGCCGCTACTTTTGATATACTTTGCATGGTAAAGTTGCTGTTACAAGCACCACTGCCCCAATGGTTGCCTTCCATGCTTACAATAGCGACTCCTAGCTGTTTTGGATCTACTTTTCCCAACTCCGGTATATAGGAAGCTGGTTTGCCTTCAAGTACATAAGGCAAGGCATACCTTATTGCTTCATCTAGCAGATTTTGCATCTTCTTTCCCCCGTCTAATATAACCTAATATTTAACAAAGTCGAAATCAGTCGATTGTATGGTTTACTTATAGACCATTAATCACTATAATTATAATATAGATTTGCTATTTATAGGTAGAATTTATTTATACTAAATTTTTTCTGGGGGATCACAATATGCACTTACAGCAAGATGTACTTGATTTCAACAAGTTTATATCCTCTATATCCTTAGCATTGGATTTAGCGGAATCTTGTGTGTTCAAGGACAATAATTTTAATTATACCAACAAAAAATCTTCGGTAGAGCTGGATTTAAAAAACCACAATTTCACTTCTCACTCTAAGAAAACTGCGCTAATAGCAATTCATTTATCAAACAAGCTAGGATATCAGGGCAGGAAACTGAACAATTTATATGTGTCTGCTTTTTTACACGATATAGGGGCAGTTGATGCCTTAAGCTTATGTCATACAGATATTGATTTTGTCTACGAGCATTGTGAATTTGGCTCAAATATTATCAGAAATCTTCCAATCGACATTGACATATCCGCATTTATTAGATTTCACCATGAGAATTATGATGGCAGCGGACCCTACGGATTGCATTCTAATGAAATTCCGCAGGAGGCTCAAATCATACATTTGGCTGACTTTTTCGAACTGATTTATAATAGAGATATGGGTTCCATGCAGAGAGAGCTTGTACTGAACTGGTTTAGAACACAAGGTTCGAAAATGTTCGATCCATATCTGGTTGATATACTGCTTGATATTGCAAGCTCAGAAAGATTTTGGCTGGACTTGGAGAATATTGATAGGGACGCTGGTGTTTTGGAAAGAATCAGACCTAAAATCTATACACCTATAAATTTACGTCAGCTGGCGGATATATCATCAATCTTTGCCGCAATCATTGATAAAAAAAGTACCTTTACTAAACAGCATTCCTCCGGATTGGCATTGAACACTGGCAAGATTGCCTCGATATATGGCTTTGATGCAAATAAAACGGAAAGATTAAGAATCGCAGGTCTACTGCATGATTTAGGCAAGCTGGCAGTTCCGAATCAAATATTAGACAAACCTGGCAGGTTGACTAAAGAAGAGTTTTCAATTATAAAGTCTCATACATACTATACTAAATTAATACTGGATAAAATTGATGGTATCAATGACATAAGCGAATGGGCTTCCAATCATCACGAAACGCTCAATGGAACGGGCTATCCTGAGGCAATTGACGCAAGCAGCTTATCTCTGGAGTCAAGAATATTAGCGGTTTGCGACATATATCAAGCTCTTACTGAGGATCGGCCATATCGTCCCGGTATGACCAATGCAAAAGCTTTTACCATCATAGACAATATGGCTGACTATGGAAACATTGACAGTGCAGTAGTTAAAAAATTGAAGGATATTGTTTAAAAAAACAACAGCAGATTAAAACTCTAATCTGCTGCTTTTTTTAAGTTCTTCCATGGCATTGCCTATAATGGCTATACCCTTTGTAATATCAGGCACATCTACTCCCGAGAAGCTGATTCTGATAAATTGCTCTCCATCCTGTCCCTTTAAAAAAACTGTACCGGGCGTAATCAGTACCTTGTTTTTTCTACAATACTCGTATAATTTGCTGGAGCCAACACCTTCAGGCAGTCTTATCCATAAATTGAGCCCTCCGTTGGGCTGATTAAACAATGCTCCCCGCAGATACTTTTTAACTGCCCGCACTGCCTCAAAGTATCTTACTCCATATTCTCTTTTCATATACTTTATATGTTCATCCAATATATTTCTGTTCAAGTACAAATCTAAAACCCTTTGCATAAAGCCGGAGGTAGATATGTCCGTCATATACTTGGCAGATGCTATCATTTTTTTTATATGTTCCGGTATGATTAAAAAGGCAACCCGCAGCCCCGGCATAAATATTTTGGAAAAGCTTTTGATATATATAACACTGTCCGTTTTATCATAAGCTTTAAGAGGTATGGCAGGTCTTTCTACATAGCTTAAATCACCTGAATAATCATCCTCTACGACCAACAGCTTATATTTCTTGCAAAGCAGCATCAAATGCTTCTTTTTGCGTTCAGAATAGCTGCAGCCTGTTGGATTTTGGAAATTAGGCATAGTGTACATAAACTTAGGCTTAATAAGCAGCAGCAGCTTTTCCAGCTCCTTCATATCCGGACCGTCATTTTGCAGAGGAATTTCTACGATTCTGGCGCCTCTGGACTTGAAAACATTGACTGCCCCTGTATAAGTAGGGCTTTCTACAAAAACGTAGTCTCCATTCGTAAGCAAAGCCTTGGCTATAATATCGATGCCTTGCTGCGCTCCAGAAATGATATATACATCCTCTGCCCCTACTTCAATTGTTCTTTCAGATAAATAATCTGCAATGGAGCTTCGTAGGGGTAGATAACCTCTGCTGTCATGATACATGAAGGCATTTCCCCCGTCTCGCTCAATGACATCATTAATTGCTTTTTTAAAATCAGTCATAGGAAAAAGCCTTGGATCAGGGGATGCAGTTGCAAAATCAATATAGCCTTCCTCTTCATTATAGTCATACTCCCGCTGTTCCTCTTCATCACTGATAATACCGCTTATACTCAGTTTTTCTTCTATAGGCAGCACATAGGTTCCGCTTCCTATCTTCTTATATATCAGCTTGTGGTCTTCCAACAGCTTATAGGCATTCACAACTGTTACATTATTTACTTCCAAATCCTTTGCCAGTTCCCTTATCGTCGGCAGCTTATAGTCCTCCGGTAAAACGCCTTGCTGTATTAACTCTTTTAGCTGTTCAAAAAGCTGTATATATAAAGGCTGGCTGCTTTGCTTGTTAAGACTTATATCCAATGCTGCTCACCTGCTATTCTACTTATTTGATCATAGGTTGGACTTTTCCACCATCCAGCTTTGTTTTAAAAAGCTTGCTAGAGGAATTTATATAATAAATATAGTCATATGCAATGTTTATAAAGCTTGATGTTTCGTAATTTATTATTTTCTCATCTCCGCCATCAAGGTCAATCCTAATGATTTTGTTTGAGGCAAAGTTGTTTGTATAATATATCCAATTGTCGTAAATATTGATATGCTTTACAGGTTGATCCAAAACCATCATTCTATCAGTGCCATCTGTTTTCATTTTATACAGCTTATCGTCATCTGATTCATTGCTATAATAAATCCAGCCATCCTTTATGTTCAAATACACTGCAGAATCTTCACTTAACTTGGTTCTGTCACTTCCATCCGTTTTGATCTTATAGATTTTTTTGTCATCTGTTCCATTGGTATAATATATCCAATCATCAACTACGCAAACATAAGATGAGAAATCTTCATTCAGCTTGGTTCTCTTACTGCCGTCTGTTTTCATCTTAAATATCTCTCTGTTCTCCGAACCATTGCTGTAATATATCCAATCCCCAATAACAGTTATGTAGCTTGACTTATCCTCATTCAGCTTGGTTCTTTCACTTCCATCCATTTTAATTTTATAGATTTTCCCATTATCTGCAACATTTATATTGCTGTAATAAAGCCAATCCTCCTGTACATTTATAAACATTGACCTATCAGAGTTTACCTTGGAAGCTTCCTCTGAACCGGATTTCTGTTTATATATGCTCAGATTGTCTAGTTCATTGCTAAAATATACCCAATTGTCCTTATAAGCGACTACTCCACCATTGATTATATTGCCAATAGAATTGCCTAGCTTCTTCTGATTTTCTGATTCTCTTGGTATATAGGGCTCCCGTCCTTTACAGCCGAAAAACCAAGCTGACAGTAACACAAGCACGATAAGCACTACCATGATTTTACGCTTCATCTTCATACAACTCCTTTGAACCATTTAGCATTAACTATATTATAACATAGATCGCCTGGCGCATTTGATTCCATGATTCAGCCATGCAGCTATATTAAATATATCGGCCAAAGAACCTAAAAATTAAGTCTGGTTAAGGATTATTTGATGTTATACATTTTAATAGCATCTATAAAACAATGTGTTTAATCTTACACAATACTGCTAATAATATCAAGTGAAACTATACTTCAGGGGGAGCATTATGGAAAATTTGATCTACAAAAGATTGCCTAAACATATAGGCATCATACCAGATGGCAATAGACGGTGGGCAGTATCTAATGGCATGAATAAGCAGGACGGTTATAATTTTGGTATTGATCCCGGCTTTGAGCTATATAACCTAAGCATAGAAAATGGCATTGAGGAGCTTACCTTTTATGGTTTTACTCAAGATAATACCAAAAGGCCTAGCATACAAACAGAGGCGTTTACCAAGGCATGTATTGATGCTGTAGAAAAGCTGGCTTATCGAGATGCAGATTTATTGGTTATCGGAAACACCGACTCTCCTTTGTTTCCAAAGGAATTGTTACCCTATACCAACAGAGTAACCTTTGGCAAAGGTCTAATAAAAATCAACTTTTTAGTGAATTATGGCTGGAACTGGGATTTAAATCATGTACATAAGCATCCCGAAGAAGAAATCAATTTTTACAGCAAGATCGCCTCCTCAGATATATCCAGAATAGATCTTATCATTAGGTGGGGAGGCCGCTACAGACTAAGCGGATTTTTACCAGTGCAGTCTGTTTATGCAGACTTTTTTGTGCTGGAGGACATGTGGCCGGATTTTAAGCACGAGCATTTCTATAAGGCTCTGGACTGGTACCAGAACCAGGATGTAACTTTAGGTGGATAAAGCAGTATTAAAGCATATAAAGATTTGTTATAATCTTTATATGCTTTATATTTATACAACTATCTGTTGAGGTGATGGTCTTGAAAGTATTATTTGAAATACCAAGTGATGTTGATTATATATTGAAGTCATTGGAACAGCATGGCTTTGATGCCTTTGTTGTGGGAGGTTGTGTCAGAGACTCTATTATTGGACGCAGCCCTCAGGATTGGGATATTGCCTCCTCGGCTAAGCCTCAGGAGGTTAAAAATATATTTCCGAAAACGATTGATACAGGCCTAAAGCATGGCACTGTTACGATACTGCTTCATAATAGCTCCTATGAAATCACCACCTACAGAATAGAAGGCAAGTATATAAGCAATAGAAAGCCGGAAGCTGTAGAATTTACCGATTCCATTGAAATGGATTTAAGCAGAAGAGATTTTACTATCAATGCCATGGCTTATCATCCTTTAACTGGATTGGTAGACCCTTTTGGAGGCATAGATGATATAAATACAAAGCAAATCAAGGCAGTGGGCAATGCAGCCCATAGATTTGAAGAGGATGCCCTTAGGATGCTGCGTGCTGTCAGATTTAGTGCACAGCTTGGCTACAGCATAGAAAGGGATACCTTAGAGGCTATTGAAAAACATTGTAGTTTGCTAAAGAATATAAGTGGCGAACGTATCAGAGATGAATTAAATAAGATCTTATTAGCGAATCCAATGATTTTTGAACTGCTGCATCATACAGGCATATTAAAACAGATCATCCCTGAGCTTGATATTTGCTTTGAAACAACTCAGCGGCATCCATATCATGTTTACAATGTTGGCATGCACAGCCTGCATGCTGCTGAAAGCATTAAAGGCATTTCATTGCTGCGCTGGACTATGCTGCTGCATGATATAGGCAAGCCCATGGCTCATAGTACTGACAGCAAGGGCATTGATCATTTTTATATGCATCAAAAAATAAGTGCAGAAAAAGCATCGTTGGTGCTGCAGCGTTTACGCTTTGACAATGCTGCTATAACAAGAATTAAGAAGCTTATTTTAGAACACGATCGACAAATAGGGGATCATGAAAAAAGTGTGCGTAAGGCTATTGCAGCTATTGGTGTTGACTTATTTGAGGATTGGATGCAGGTTCGGATGGCTGACATTAAGGCGCAAAATCCTGAGAAGGCAAAAGAAAGATTAGTAAAACTGAATGCAGTAGAAACTGCTTATCATAAAATAATAAACGAAAAGCAATGTCTTACCTTGAAGGATTTGACTGTAAGCGGCAAGGATCTTATGGATATGGACTTTCCGCAGGGTAAGAAGCTGGGAGAAGTACTTCAGCAGCTGTTGGATGCCGTTCTGGAGCAGCCGGAGTTGAATGAAAGGGAAAAGCTATTAGAAATGGCGAAGAAGTTGTTGTAGTATAAGGAAAATGTAAAAAAAGATTCTCCACTGCCTTCAGAATTCCCACATGTTACCCACGCCATAATGAACCAAAACAAACCTTGTCACTCTGAGCTTGCGAAGAGTCTTAATATCCTTCATTTCCTCAGGATGACAACGATTGTTACTGTTTGTCATCCTGATTATAGTGAAGAACTTTAAAGGGCAGCTGTTTTGTCAGCTGCCCTTATTTTTAAAACATTCTACTCGTAAATACAGGAATCAATGCCATACCAGTACCTATAAGCCACATAATTCCTACAATGATTGCAGCCTTGTGAAGCTTTATATTGGCTATTTTGGTAAAACCAAATACCAATAGCAGCACCTGCCATATCACAAATAGATCCAGTCTGTTAAAAATCACATCCATTAGCTTAGGCTGTAACAGACTATCGAAATTATTTGTATAATATGCAAAGCCTAAGCTTATCAAGGATCCAAAAGCATAAGGAATATATGCTAATGAATACACAGATACAACCTTCATATAACGAGTTTTACCGCCAAACAGTGCTATAAGTCCATAATAGATTAAGGAACCTAAGAAAACTGCTATTGCAGCTGTAACCACTGCCGCACCTGCTGCAAAGGCCATTATGACCGGTGAGTTCATAAATGCAACGGTAGCTTCAGCTTGCTCCTTTGACATATCCGGAGATTGCTGTATCAATAAATCAATTTGTGGTCCTACCGTAAGCTTTGTAGTTATGATGGTAGCTATAATTGTCACAACAACTATGATTAAGGTCTTCACAAGCCATGTTGGCTTTATATTATAATCATCAAATAGCTTGTTTGGATTAATAAAGAAGTATTTTAAGCGCTCAAACATTGTTAATCTTTTAACCTCAACAGTTTCGACATTATTATTTAATTCCATTGTTTTCCCTCATTTCATATATTTATAATTACATTATATTTCACAATCCATTTATTTACAACCCTGCTGCAGCTAAAACAGAAATAAAAGACGCCCCGAAATAGTCGGAAGCGTCTCAAAGCTACTCTAATTCCTGTATAGATAATCTTCTAGTATGAAGTGTATGACTCCAGTCTTTGTCCTTCATTTTGATGATGCCTTCTACTGCGATTGGTATCCATGTCAAACAGAACAATGCATATGCCGGATAAAAAAGCAGCAGCTTTAGGGAAAACCTGTTATCCACTAACAAGCTTACAGGTAAAAGCAAGAACTGTGCTATCCCTAGATAGTAGAACAGTTCTGGTGATAACTGGGTTGTCAGTATAATCAAATCATCATCGAAAAATAGAATGTTAGCCAAAGGCAGCCCCAGCATGATACCCCCTAGTATTAATACGTAAGGCTGCAATGTATATATTGCACAGTCTAATGCTGCTAAGTTCCCTTCCTTTAAACTCTTACCAAGAAGCTTGAAGAAATATCTTGAGCATACGTCAGCAAAGCCCTGCATCCATCTTCTTCTTTGCTTCCAGCTTTGTATAAGCGTTAAAGGCTTCTCATCATATATGACTGCATTTGGCGCCCAGCCAACTTTATAGCCATTTAAGACTAGCTTTACAGTAAACTCAAGGTCTTCTGCCAAGCTGGTTGCTTCCCATCCCATTTCCTTTAAGACTTGAACATCCATGCAAAAGCCTGTACCTCCGATTTCATTGCTGAGTCCTAGGAAGGATCTAGCGCTTTGGAACAGCCTGTTTACACTCCAGAATGAGATGGAGTAACTCATCGTAATCCATGAGTCATTTGGATTTTTACTATCTATATATCCTTGTACTACCTTATGACCTGCACACAGCTTATTGTTCATTTCCAGTAAAAAGTCTTTTGCAGCTAGATTATCTGCATCAAGTATTACAGCTGCATCATATTTGCTGTATTTATTATGAGAAAAAAGTACTGTTTCAAAGGCCCACTTTAATGCATAGCCTTTGCCTTTATCTGTGTTATTAAACCGAACAAGTACTTTTGCTCCTGCTCTTGCAGCGTTATCTGCTGTTTTGTCCGTACAGTTGTCGGCTACTACAAATACATCATATAGCTCCTCTGGATAATTTAAATGTCTTAAGTTATCCACAATACTTGAAATCACTATTTCCTCATTATGAGCCGGTATAAAAATGGCAAATTTCTTCTCAGGCATATAAAATTTGTCGTTTTTCTTTTTTAGTTTTTCTAACAATCCGAATATGGATGTGATAGTATAATAAATACCTATGAACCAAAATACAACTTGTAAAACCAATAAAATACTATTTAAAATTTCCTCTAACAATTAAATAAGCCCCCTCGAGTAATTTGCTGCGAACATTAGATTCACACACCATATAATATAATATCATTGGTTGTGTCTGATATAAACACTGTAAAAAGGCACTATTTAAATTTTCACCTTAATATTATGATTTTATGCTACAATAGCTTACATTATTGTATGTTATCTTACTTTTTATCAACTTTCCTCTATTTCTCTCTATATAATTCGTTAATTATTATCTATTTTTAGAGGTGAATCCTTAATTAATGATATTGTTTTAGGACTCATAAAGGTAATGTGATTTTGAGGCATGGCAAACTCTTGTTCAATAAAACCCTTGCTTTCCTCATCATCTCTTATCCATACTACATAATAAATGATAAAGTCTTCCTTGATAATGCTTATTCTGTTATAAACAAGGTCCGGCCCTGTCCCTAGCGCATCAGACAAAATATGTATTAAGTCATCCAATAAATTAGGCATCTTACTTAGGGACATTATTATTTTGCCCTCTGTAGCAGTAAGTGCTATGATACTGCTATTTGCACTGTTCTTAATTGTTACAGGCAAGTTCCTCTCCAGTGCCTCTGTCAGTGCATCGATCATCACTTTTTTAAATTCTATATCCATTCAAAATCACTTCCTAAAATATCTATATAAACAATAGTGTAATCAAGTTAGAAGCTGCATGGGCAATCACAGCAGCCCAATACCCCTTTTTCTGATATAAATAAGTACAAAACAAACCTAATCCAAAAAAAGTCGGTACCCCCGAAACATTAAAGTGCAATACAGTAAAAAATGCTGCTGAAAATATCGCTGCAATATACAGCGGCATCTTTGGCCCAAGGACCTTGTCATAGAGAAAATACCTAAATACAAATTCCTCTACGATAGGTGCAATTACTATTATTTCCATAGCTAAAATTAATTTTAAAATCAGCTTTGCTTCCGAATAGTATGAGATGATATCTTGCAGCTTTATATTATATTTAACCAGTTTGTCTAATATTATTATATATGCTAGATTGAGAAGTAATATTGCCATTCTGGCTGCAACAGCCATCAATATGACCATAACAGTATCCGAAAGCTTTATATGCCAAACATCTACTGCATCTTCATCTTGCTCTACTCTCCTATGCCTGTAATAGGCAAAGTACAAATACAATATTCCAGCAAAGGCAGCAATGGTCTGAGTTGCAATGGCAGCTGCCCAGAATATAATGGTAATTGTTGTTCTAATCCAAGCGGCTTTGCTTTTTAGGGCATGCTTGTACAACTCCAAAAAAACAGGAATATTCAATCCTGCTATAAGGAGCGCAGTTACTAATTGTGACTTCATTGTTACCCCCAAGTACTACTGAAAGGATTGATTAATAATTTCCCACAGCTCTTCTCTACTTTGATGAGTTTCTGAAGAGTAAGGAATCAATTTATCATTCTCATCAAGATTTAGCGTGTTTCTTATTAATTCCATGTTCTTCTTAAAATCATTCTTTTTTATTTTATCCCACTTTGTAGCAACAACAATAACCTTGCTTCTATAAAATTTAATAAAGTCATACATAAGCTTATCATCCCCGGTTGGCTTATGCCGCATATCCACCAATAATACTACACTTTTCAATACTTCTCTAGTGGTAAGATAATCCTCTATCATTTTCCCCCACTTTTGCTTTTCAGACTGTGATACAGCTGCATAGCCATAGCCAGGCAAGTCCACCAGCATCAACTCTTCGTTTACTAAAAAGAAATTTATGAGCCTTGTTTTTCCAGGTTTTGAGCTTACCTTTACAAGGCTCTTTCTATTTAGCATTGAGTTGATTAATGAGGATTTCCCTACATTAGACCTGCCTACGAAGGCAACTTCCGGCAGGTCTGATTCAGGATATTGTCCATATTGGGCAGCACTAGTTACAAAATCACACTTTTTTACTATCATTGTTTTCACCTCTTGCCAATGCATGCTCCAACACATCATCCATATTGCTGGCAAGCACAAATTCCATTGTTTTTCTTACATTCTGTGGTATTTCCTCTATATCTTTTTCGTTGTCTATAGGGATTATTACTTTCTTTATTCCAGCCCTATTGGCAGCTAGTACCTTTTCCTTCAACCCGCCTATCGGCAGAACACGGCCTCTTAGTGTTACTTCTCCGGTCATTGCTACATCCTTAAATACAGGTATTCTGGATAGTGCTGAAATCATTGCCGTTGTCATTGTAATACCGGCAGAAGGACCGTCTTTAGGGGTAGCGCCTTCCGGAACATGTATATGAATATCCATATTCTTTGTAAACTCTTTATCAATATTCAGTTCTTCACATCTTGATCTGATGTAGCTTAGTCCTGCCTTAGCAGACTCTTTCATGACATCGCCCAGCTGTCCGGTCAGCTCAAGCTTCCCGCTTCCCGACATTACAGATACTTCAATAAACAAGGTATCACCGCCTACTGAGGTCCAAGCTAAGCCTGTGACAACACCGATTTCATTTCTTTGATTCGCTATATCATATCTGAATCTTGGAATTCCTAAGAACTTTTGTAGGTTAGCAGGTGTTATTTTTACAACTTCCTTGTTGTGCTCTACTATTTGAGCAGCAGCTTTTCGAATAACATTGGCTATTTCACGTTCTAAGCTTCTAACGCCAGATTCTCTGGTATAGCTATTGATTATTGTTCTTATAGCTGCCTCTGAAAGCTGAAGATTTTCTTCCTTCAGTGAATGCTCTTTTATCTGCTTTGGTAATAGATATTTCATAGCAATATTAAGCTTTTCCTCTTCTGTATAACCTGAAATACGAATGACTTCCATTCTGTCCAGCAAAGGAGCCGGAATTGTATCAAGGGAATTTGCAGTTGTCACAAACATGATTTTTGATAAATCAAAGGGCAGCTCCAAATAATGATCCCTAAAGTCCTTATTCTGCTCTGAATCCAATACCTCTAGCATTGCAGAGGCTGGATCTCCTCTAAAGTCATGGGACATTTTATCTATTTCATCCAATAAAAATAGTGGATTTTTTGATGCGGCTTGTTTTACATAGTATATAATTCTACCCGGTATCGCTCCAATATATGTTCTTCTATGTCCTCTTATTTCTGCCTCATCTCGTACTCCACCTAATGACATTCTGACAAACTTTCTTCCCATAGCTCTTGCTATAGATTTGGCAATGGAGGTTTTACCTACTCCCGGAGGACCCACTAAACAAAGTATAGGCCCCTTCATATTTTGTGAAAGCTGCCTTATAGCCAAATATTCAAGAACCCTTTCTTTTACCTTTTTTAAGCCATAGTGGTCTTCTTCTAATATTTGTCTAGCATGTTTGATATCTAAATGATCTTCTGTTTCTGTATTCCAAGGCAAATCGAATATCCAATCCAAATAGCTTTTGGTTACACCAACCTCAGGTGAACCCTGTGAAAGCTTAGAAAGTCTGTCAAGCTCCTTCTCTATTTTATTGACTACTTCCTCCGGAAGCTCGAGCTTTTCAAGCTTTTCTCTATATATGTCAATGTCTTCCCCGTGTCCTTCTTTGTCACCTAACTCTTTTTGAATTGCTTTTAACTGTTCTCTTAAGTAATATTCTTTTTGAGACTTATCTATTTGCTTTCTTACTCTAGAGCTGATTTTTCTTTCTATCTCAAGTATCTCCAGCTCTTTTGTGATGATCTCGTAAATAAGCTCCAGCCTTTCCTTAATATCAAAGCTGGCAAGTATCTCCTGTTTGCCCTCTATTTTTACTGCTAAATTAGAAGCAATTACGTCGGCAAATCTTGAGATATCCTCTATTTCAGACACTGTTATCAATGTCTCTGGGGCAATTTTACTATTGGCTTTTACATATTCATCAAACACATCGATCAAGCTTCTTCTTAAGGCTTCTATCTCAGTATCTATAACAATTGTTTGCTCCTCATGCTCTGATACTTCCACCAAAAAAAACTGTTCCTCAGATATGGTTTCTTCTATTTTAGCCCTTGATATTCCCTCTACCAATACCCTGATTGTATCCCCCGGCAGCTTCAAAAGCTGCTTTATCTTTGATATTGTTCCTACCTCATAGCAATCTTCAATTTCCGGAAGATCGGTTTGAGCTTCTTTTTGTGTAACCAAAAAAATCATCTGATCGTTGATCATTGCTTCTTCTAGCGCTCTGATAGATTTTTCTCTACCCACATCAAAGTGTAAAACCATATAAGGAAATATACCTAATCCTCTTAAGGGCAATAGAGGTATTTTTCGTCTGTTATTCGTTTGATTCGTCATTCTGATCACTCCTGTAAAGTACATTCATTTTATAATTTGAACTCGCATCGTATTGCACACATATGGCAATACATGAATTATACCATATTGTTCCTGCGGCTTTGTATGATAATTATATCTTTATAAACATATTTTATCAATATTTGATTTCTATCTGTCTGTCACTCTTCACTTGAATTGATGTTGTTGTCGAAATAGGCTGAGCAGTTAGTAATCCTACATCCAAAGCAGGTGAATTTGCTTGTTCTGTCTGTACTTTTGTGCTCATTGCCAGATTAATAACTTCATTAATATTCTCTACAGGTATAACCTCTATTGCGAAATCATTGAAGATATGCTGCCAATTATCTTTAGGTATTATTACTCGCTCTACACCGGCTTGCATAGCTGCTTCTACCTTAGCAACCACTCCTCCTATAGGCATTACCTTACCACGTATGGAAACCTCTCCTGTCATTGCTACCTTATTATCTACAGGTATGTTGTGAATTGCCGAATAAATCGCAGTTGCTATGGTTATTCCTGCCGAAGGTCCGTCTACAGGTGTACCACCCGGGAAATTCAAGTGTATATCGTAGTTTGAAGGTTCTGTGCCCAGATAACCTTTTAGCACTGTCAATACATTTTCTACTGAGCCTTTTGCCATGCTTTTTCGCTTAATTGTCCTACCTTCTCTAGAACCTATTTCCTCTTCTTCAACTACGCCGGTTATATTTATTTTTCCTTTACGGAAACCGACTCGAGTCGCTGTCGCTTCTATTTCTAATAATGTACCGATATTAGGCCCGTATACCGCCAGGCCATTTACATATCCCACCAAGGCTTCATCATTGACTTTCTTATCCGGTCTTGGATTGTACTGACCATTATTAAGTACCCATTCAAT
The DNA here is from genome assembly GCA_029256325.1 of Clostridia bacterium. Classification (GTDB taxonomy): domain Bacteria; phylum Bacillota; class Clostridia; order Lutisporales; family Lutisporaceae; genus GWB2-37-7. Next base: position 34,953 of record JAQSYD010000025.1, on the reverse strand, counting down.
ATCACTAATTAAAATCTTAGTGCGCTGTTCAAGTATGTTAATCCCCACTGCAGTCTGTATCATATTTACCGCTTCTCTGCCGTTGGTTGCATATTTAGCGATAACTTCAGATACCCCGGGCTGCATTTCGAAGTTTATCTTTTTTGCTGCATTTTCAGCTACCAGCTTTATTTCACTTTGTGTTAATGGGCGAAAGAAGATTTCCATACACCTAGAGCGCAAGGCTGGCGGTATGCTCTCCGGTCCTCTTGTTGTTGCTCCAATCAGCCTAAAGTCAGCGGGTAATCCGTTTTGGAAAATATCATGAATATGATAGGGTATATGGGTATCCTCAGAATTATAATATGCACTTTCTAAAAATACTTTCCTGTCTTCTAATACCTTCAATAGCTTATTCATCTGAATTGGATGAAGCTCACCTATTTCATCAATAAAGAGTATTCCTCCATGGGCCTTTGTCACAGCTCCCGGTTTAGGCTGCGGTACTCCGGCTGCTCCCATGGCGCCTGCACCTTGATATATTGGATCGTGTACAGAGCCAATCAGTGGGTCAGCTATACCTCTTTCATCGAAACGTACTGTGGTAGCATCAATCTCCATGAATTTGGCATCATTTCTAAAGGGACAGCCTTTTATCTTTTTTGCTTCTTCTAATACCAACCTTGCAGCAGCTGTCTTTCCAATGCCCGGAGGTCCGTATATAATTAAGTGCTGTGGATTTGGACTGCATATTGCTGCTTTTAGTGCCTTTATACCGTTTTGTTGTCCAATTATCTCATCGAAGCTTGCAGGTCTTGTTAACTCGGACAAAGGTTTTGTAAGCTTTATTTCTCTTAAGCGCTGCAACTTCTCCATTTCCTTCTTTGATTCTTTTTCTACTATTACCTTGCTGCCTTGCTGGTTTTTAAGCATATTTAAAAAATATAATCCTATAACCACTGCAAAAAAGAACTGAACAATAAAAAAAATTTGTGACATGATTGATGCCTCCTTATAGCTGCGTATTTTATTCCAATAGTTTTATTAAAAGTATTTAAATATGGAGTAAAAAGCTGTTAAATACAATGTTGTTGAATTATAATAATTATGTTGGCTCAATAATATTATTTACGTGGGGTATTTTTTTATCCTGTAATTAGTGGAAAAACTTTGTGATATAAATATGATTTTTAAACGGAGGTTGAAGCATGCCATTCATAAAAGTACATATTTCCTCATTAGAGGCTCCTGCAAATAAAGCTTTATTGGTAAAGAGACTGCGAGAGATTATGGTAGAAAAGCTGCAAATAAATGAAAAATTAGGACAAGTAATTTTGTATGAAGCTAAGCCGCAGCATAGGTCTATACATACTGACAGAAGCGATCGTTTTGTTTTTGTGGAGATGTACATGCATCCCGGTCGAACTGATGAGATAAAGAAAGTATTGATGGAATCTATTGTTGAAGAAGTACATAAAATTTTACATGTAAATTCCAAGGATATAAACTGCTGCATGTTAGAAATACCTCAGGATAACTGGTTCGGTGGCATAACCATCAATAGATAGAAGCAAATAATTAAACCAAGAAATGATGAACATTTCTTGGTTTAATTATTTGCTTCTAAAGTGATTTTATATATCCTGTTATTTTCTTTGCTTCCAACATACAATATTTTATCATTAATGTCACTTACAACAATGCCTGAGGGATTTGACAGCTTCCCCTTCGTATCTATAAGCTCTTTTATACTGTTATGATTTACTCTGACAATTGTATTATCACCTATACAAGTTATAAATACATTGCCCTGATCATCCACATCTATATAATTAGGTCGCTGTAAATTAGCGGCTATGATCTCTACATTCTCCGCCTTAAATCCCTCTGTTAGGCTTATTTTATATAATTCTCCTCTATACATATTTACTGCATAGAGGTTTTTATAATTTTTATCAAAGCATATTCCTGTTGCATTAGGCATTGTATTCGTTTTTTTGTCTCCTAACTCAGCAAATACTGTAACTTCATCTGTCGACGAAATACTATATATGACATTGTCATCTGAATCCGAAACAAGTATTGAACCATTTGGCCCCCTTACTACATCATATATGCGTTTAAATCCTGTAATAATTCTTAATACCTCTCCGTTACTGTCAATAACTGCAACCTGCTGCCGCGCGGCAATAATAAAATTACCCCAGTAATCTATATCTATTCCATATCCGTAGTAATCTTTAATATAAGAATAATCGTTTGCCACGCCATCCTTATTAATGATTGAAATTTTACCGTCATAACCACTTTGAACAAAAAATCTTCCATATTTGTCCAAGGCTAACCCTTGAGGACTCCTGATCCCTTTTACAAAGATCTCAGCCTTCCCTATTTCACTTTTATTTTCATAGTTGATCATATTTCCCAAATATATAGCTAAAAATATAAAAAAAATGATCAATGCATCTATTACTATAATATATAAGGCTTTATTCCTTAATTTTACCTTTAGCATTCTCAAGACATATCCTCCAGACTTTGAAAATTAACTATAAAAAGCAGTTGCACATTTCATACTCGTCTATAATACCTTATTCGAAATTGCTGATAAAGCCATTAAAATGACAGCGCTTACAAACATGATTATTGTAAATCTAAACTTGTTGGCTTGTGTTATGTCATTGACCCTGCTTGATATGTCCATACTTCCTCTGACCATATGCTCTCCATATCTATAAGATATATCATTACTTGAAGTTAATACCGTATAGACCGGTGTTACTGCCAATAAAATATATAGTATGGCAATATAAAAAAACCAGTTGGAAACATTCTCATTGTTAAAGCTGGATTTATATGCAAGTATACCACATAGGAGCACAGCAGTAACACTAACAATAAGAATTACCCAAATAGCAGATTTGACGATTACAGCTTTCATATTATGATGCCTCAATTGAATCACTTCCTTATCCTATCTTCATAGAACATTATTTGCCACAACTGATAATAGAATGAGCAGTAACCCTATTGTTATCATTTGTATATTAAATCTATTACTTATATTCATATATAAATTATCTACTTTTTTTCTCTCTTCGTAGTTAGCTGTCATAACTGTGCTGGCATATTTATGAGAAAAATTATTTACAGACATATACGAGCCTAAAGAAGCTAGGCCTCCTATAGCAATATAGGCCATAGATGAATAAAAAAGCCAATTAGAGTATACTAATTTATTGAAATTTCCTTTGTAAATCAGGAACCCGGCTATAACAGCAGCAGTACCGATTGTAAAAACTAAAATAGTTATTATTGTTTTTTTACGATTAGGCTGACACTTAACTCGTTCCATATTATTCCACCACCTATTAATAATATTATATCACTGAAAGGAAAAAAAAGCAGTATTATACATAGGTATAACACTGCTTCAATATCATAATGATTGGTTCTGCATTCTGTTTCCTTTTCTATGCTTTTATCCCATCCACGATAGGACCAGGAAGTTCAATGTATGCTATGTAGTTTGCTTTTACCCCATCCACAATAGGACCGGGAAGTTCAATGTAGCCTATGTAGTCTGCCTTTATCCCATCCACGATAGGTCCGGGAAGTTCAATGTAAGCTAAATACCCTGCCTTTACCCCATCCACGATAGGTCCGGGGAGTTCAATGTAAGCCAATGTTCCTGACACTCCTGCCAGAGTTGTAATACAAAGAATACCTACTAGTAAAAGGACAAACAGTTTTTTCATAAATCTCTTCCTCCTTATTTATATTTGGGACAAAGCATCTACTATATTATATTAATTACATTAACTAATAATTACTATATTGTCAAATATATTTCATATTTTGTAAATTTTATCATTTATGGAAGATAGCTGATTTGAATAACAATATTGTATACAACTATCAAATGATATATGGTATAATATTGCCATTACATAATAACACGGGGGTGATATTATATGCTTACTCTAGGCCAGAAAATAAAGGCCATTAGAAAAGAAAAGGGCTTGACTCAAGCTGAATTAGTAGAGGATAGAATAACAAGAAATCAGTTGAGTCTAATAGAAAATGGTATTAATAATCCTTCAATATCCACGCTGGAGTTTATTGCACAAAGATTAAGCGTACCTATGTCATACTTTTTATCAAATGATGACTTCTCAATGCACAAATGCCAGAGATTGGTTACAAAGGCAGAGTCATTATTGGATTCAGGTGAAAATGACAAAGTAATAATTGAGATTGAGAGCTTTCTAAGTAGTATCAACGGATTGGAAGATCATACAATGGGCGATCTTTTAGGCAGGGTATATACGCTTTTAGGGATTGCTTATTACAAATCGGACAAGCCAAAAGCAAAGCAAATGCTGATGGAATCAATTAGATATTTAGAGCAAACTGATCATACATCCTATCTAAGCAAGTCATATAACTATTTAGGTGTTATATTTGACGATGAAAGTAATTCTGAGCAAGCTGAATATTATCTTACAAAGGCAAATAATCTTATAACAAATGTAAATCTAGATAACGTAATACATAAGCTTAATATCGCTTATAATCTTTCCTTGATTTATTTGAAACAAAAAAAATACACAGCGATCATAGATTTTATAAATGACAACCTCAAGTACTCCAAAAAGTATAAGATATTCCATAACTTTGGTGCATTCAACATGCTGCTTTCTGCTGCATATAGGTATACCTTCAATTATAAGCAAGCTATACTATGCACTTTGAAAGCCATTGAGTATTTCCAGTTTAGTGATGATGAAGCAAACAAATACGCATGCTATATCAATCTTGGAATATATTATAGATTATCGAGAGACTATGAAAATTCAATCAAATATCTGGATATGGCTAAAAAGTATTTTGAATATACCGAGAAAACTGCCAAAGCACTTAACTCAAATGCAGAAATCGTTAAGACTATGTTTTTAGCTGATCATCGATCTGATCATTTCGATAGACTTCTAAATGATGTTATTAAAGACTTAAATGATGACAATGATAATAAGCCTGATCTATTATCCATTAAAGGTGTTTGCCAGTTAGAAAATAAAAATATTGAGGATGCTTCTAAGCTTTTTACTGAGGCAGAAGGATTGGCAAAAAATCCTGAGCATTTAGAATTCATTTCATATACATACACAGGCTTAAGCAAAATATGCAAGCATAACAATGAATGGGAGAAGGCATACAAATATTTAGATAAAGCCAATGCATTACCCCACAAAGCAACAAGGAATATTAGTTTTGAATAATAATTATCATATAAAAACCTGGTTGATTACTCAACCAGGTTTTTTTCATTTAAGAGGCTGTACCTCGTTTTGTTTTTTGACTTTTTCTTGTAGGCTTTTTTGCCGGCTTTTTAGTTCCAGGCTCTAAAAGAACTAGTTCAGGTTCCAGTTTTTCAATGACAGTTTCTTTCTTAATGATGCACTTATCCACATCTTCTCTGGATGGGATATCATACATTACATTCGTCATGATCTCTTCAAATATTGCTCTTAAGCCTCTGGCACCTGTTTTTCTATCTAAAGCCTTCTGTGCAATTTCTCCAATTGCTTCTTCTTCAAAAATCAGATCTACATTATCCATTTCCAGCAGCTTCTGATATTGCTTAACCAAAGCATTCTTTGGTTGAGTAAGGATCTGCTTTAAGGCATCCTTATCCAAAGCATTCAATGTAACAACAATTGGAAGTCTTCCTACAAACTCCGGTATCAATCCAAACTTCAACAAGTCCTCCGGCATGATCTTCTTCAGAATTTCTCCGATATTTTGCTGTTCCTTGGATTGAACATCTGCTGTAAAGCCTAAAGATTTTTTGCCTGTTCGGTTCATGATCAGTTTATCAATTCCATCGAAGGCTCCACCACAAATAAACAATATATTTGTTGTATCTATTTGTATAAATTCCTGATGTGGGTGCTTTCTGCCTCCTTGAGGCGGCACGCTGGCAACAGTACCCTCAAGAATTTTCAGCAGTGCTTGTTGAACACCTTCACCTGAAACATCTCTAGTTATGGAAGGGTTTTCTGACTTTCTTGCAATCTTATCAATTTCGTCTATATAGACAATTCCTCGTTGAGCTTCTTCGCCTACGTAACCGGCTTCTGTCAGAGATGTGGCGTCTGCAATAGCAAATGGCACATTTAGAATTCTGGCTAAGGTCTGAGCAAGCAGTGTTTTTCCGGAGCCAGTAGGACCTAACAGTACTATGTTACTTTTTTGCAGTTCAACGTCATCAACCTTGTAATCAGAGTTTATTCTTTTGTAATGATTGTATACAGCTACTGCCATGGATTTCTTGGCTGGATCTTGGCCTATAACGTATTGATCAAGGAATTCTTTTATTTGCGCTGGCTTTGGGATATCCTCCAGCTCCACATCTATTTCCTCATCGAATTCTTCATCTATTATTTCCTGACATAATTCGATACACTCATCACATATATATACTCCCGGACCTGCAATTAATCTTCTAACCTGCTCCTGATTTTTTCCGCAAAAGGAACACTTAAGCTGCTTTTTCTCTTCAAACTTTGCCATTATTTCACCTCGCTATCCTCTCTTGGCCAAGATATCATCGATTAACCCGTAAGCCTTAGCCTCCTCTGCTGACATAAAATAATCTCTTTCAACGTCTTTTTCGATTTTCTCTAGTGGTTGGCCAGTTCTTTCACTTAAAATTTTATTTAGCTGCTTTTTGCTTTTTAATAATCTTTCTGCGTGTATTATTACGTCTGTTGCTTGACCTCTGGCTCCTCCTAGAGGTTGGTGTATCATGATTTCACTGTTTGGCAAAGCAAATCTTTTACCTGCTGCACCTGCAGTAAGTAAAAAAGATCCCATGCTAGCTGCCATACCTATGCATATTGTTGATACATCAGGCTTAATAAATTGCATTGTATCATATATTGCCATGCCTGAAGTTATACTACCACCAGGGCTGTTGATATACAAACTTATATCTTTATCTGGGTCTTCTGCCTCTAAAAACAACAGCTGCGCTACAACCAGGCTGGCTGTTACATCATTCACTTCGTCACTGAGGAATATTATTCTATCCTTTAATAATCTGGAATAGATGTCATAAGAGCGCTCACCTCTATTGGTTTGCTCTACTACCATTGGTACTAAACTCATAATTATCCTCCTTATTATAAAAGTCCTCACAAAGCACAAACCGTTTTTTGAAATCGTTTATTATTTTGCTATATTGTTTTGTACTAAGAAATCTATAGTTTTTTGGACTTCTATACCGTCTTTTAAATATTCTACATCTTCTTCTCTTAAAACAGTCTTAAACTGTTCTGGTTCTTGATTGTAAAGCTTTGCAGTTTTTTCTATCTCCGCATTAAAATCCTCTTCTGTGATTTCAATGTTTTCAACCTTTGCTATCTTTTCAAGTACAAGCTGTACCTTTACTCGGCTAGTAGCCATATTTCTATATGATTCCTTCAGCTGGTCAAGGGTAGTATTCATGTACTTCATATAAGATTCAAGATTTAAACCTTGATATTGAAGCTGGTAGTCAAAATCTCTCAGCATTGAGCTGATTTGAGCATCAACCATTACTTCAGGTATATCAATAGTAGCATTGTCTGCAATCTTTTTTAACAACTCATCTTCGAATTGCTGTTTAGCCATCTTTTGGCCTTCTTCTTCTCTCTTCTTTGAAATATCTGCCTTAAGCTCTTCTAAAGTATCAAATTCACTTACATCCTTAGCAAATTCATCATCTAAGTCAGCCAATTGCTTTTCCTTAATATCCTTAACTGTAACCTTAAACAAAGCAGGCTTTCCAGCTAATTCTTCATTTCTGTATTCTTCAGGGAAAGATACATTAACATCGATTTCCTTGCCTATTTCTGCTCCAACTAATTGCTCTTCAAAGCCAGGAATAAATTGACCTGAACCGATTTCAAGCTTATAATCTTCTGCTGTGCCGCCTTCAAATTGAACGTCACCTACAAAGCCTTTGAAATCTATAGTTGTAGTATCTCCGGTTTGAACCGGTCTATCTGAAACCTCTACGATTCTGGCATTTTTTTCTCTAAGTGTATTTAATTCTTTCTCTATATCTTGGTCAGTAACATTATACTCTTTTTTAGGTACTTCTATTCCCTTGTACTCTCCAAGAGTAACTTCCGGCTTAACTGTAACTTCAGCCTTGAAAACCAAACCTTTTCCGCCTTCTATTTCAATGATATCAATATCCGGTCTATCTACTGGTTCAAGATTGTGCTCCTTAACAGCCTCATCATAGGCTGCAGGACAAACTTCATTTATTGCATCCTCATAGAATACACCTTCACCATAAACCTTTTCTATAAAAGATCTTGGTGCTTTACCTTTTCTAAAACCATCAATGTTAAATTTGCTAACATTCTTATGATATGCTTTTGCCATGCCCTTCTCAAGCACTTCAGCTGAAACTGTGATCTCCAGTACAACCTTATTATTCTCTAATTTTTCTAGTTTTGAACTCATTGGTATCCTCCTAACTATCTTTTGCATAATTGCCTAAATAAAAATGAAAAATTGGTTAGTCTATGTAAAAAAATAAATTTATATTATAAATCTATTGTCTTCACATATAACATTATTACCAATTCTGAAAACATTTTAATCCACTATATTATAACATATTTAGTATCAATATCAATAAATTTTTATATGCGTGAATTTAGCAAAAGGTTTGAAAAAATTAGTGTTCACTATACATTATATCCTATTCTTTTTTAGGATATTTTACTATGTAAATAATAATTATTAGAATACTATCCCTACAAAAATACAAAAGCTGCACAATTGTGCAGCTTGATGTTTTAGTATTATACCTTGAATATTTGTATTGCACCCTTCAACTCAAGAGCTGCTTCATTCAACTCCTTCGCAGAATCTGTTACAGCCTGTACACCATCAGCCATTTCTTGTGTGGCAGCACTTACTTCCTGAGAAGCAGCTGCAGTCTCTTCTGATACAGCAGATATATTCTCAATTGCTTGTACAGCTTCATCCTTGCTTCTGTTCATTTCAGTTAATGCGCAGTCAATGGTTGATGTTTGCTCTACTATATTATTTATTGAAGCTGCTATTTTATTAAAGACTTCTTCTGTACTGTCAACTGCCTTGTCCTGTTCTACAACGCTTTGCTTCACTAAATCCATGGCATCAGCAGCATTGTGTGCTTCTGATTGTATATCTATGATCAAAGCTTGTATTTCCTTTGACGCATTTGCAGATTGCTCAGCCAGTTTTCTTACTTCTTCTGCAACTACTGCAAAGCCTCTGCCTGCATCACCTGCTCTTGCAGCCTCTATTGCTGCATTTAACGCCAATAGATTTGTTTGCTCTGAAATCGCTGTTATGGTTTCGATGATTCTGCCTATTTTTTCTGATTTGTTGTTTAAGCTGTATATCTTATCACCTACATTAGAAGCAATCTCACTATTCTCATTTGACTTTGTCCTCAACAGCTTAATCGTGCTCAAACCATCTTTATTTAAATCATCCGCAGTCTGTGTCGCAGTTTTCATCTGAGATGATATGTTTACAACCTCTTCCATCTTTGTTGACAGACCATTAATCAGCTGTGCACCCTTTTCAGCATCACCAGCTTGCTCAGAAGCACCCTTTGCTATCTCATGTACAGTTTCCGATACTTCCTTCGTTGAATGTGAGGTCTGTTGAGAAGTTGCTGCCAATAGCTCTGCTGACTCATTTAAGGTTGTAGATATATTATTTATTTTTTTAATCAGCGGAACAAGTTTTTCTAGCATGCTATTGTAGCTTTGAGCCAATAATCCAACCTCATCCATGCTCTTAACCTTTACATGTGAACTGAAGTCTCCATTCTCGGCTTTTTTCATAGCATTCATAACAACCTGTATCGGCTTTGATATACTTGTTGAAATGATAAAGCCCATTCCAATTACGAGAAATGTACTAACTACTGCTACCACAATAACCTGATCTCTAACCTTTGCACTTTTATTGGTAATCTCTGAAGCTTCGATCGTGCCGTATATTTTCCAACCTGTACTTTTATTCGTTACAAAGCTTAAGTAATTTGGTTTTTTATTGTAGCTATAATTCAATAAATCATCGGAATCCTGTGATAAGATCGTTTTTACCCAAGCTTCTTCACTGAGGTCTTTTCCAAGCATTTCTTTGTCCTTATGCAAAACTACCTTACCATTCTTATCCATCAATACTAAGTGACCATTTGTACCTACTACTGTATTTCTGATTGTCTCAGAAAGCTTAGTTAAATCAATATCAATAGCTAAAACCCCTAAGAAATTACCGTCTACATTTATGGTTTTAGCACCTGAAATAATCATGTTGCCTTGTGAAGCATCCACATAGGGCTCCGTCCAAATAATTTGTCCATCCAGATTGGTTGCATCTTGATACCAGCTTCTTACCCTTGGGTCATAGCCTTCTGGCAATTGCTGTATCGGATAAAGTATCATTTTACCGTCAGGTGTGCCTAAATATGCCGATTGAATATTCTTATGTGCATCCTTATAATTGCCAAATATCTCTAGGAGCAAGTCCTCTCTTGTTAAATCTGCTGCATATTCATTAATAGCCTTATTAGCGGCAAGCATTTGTATTGCTTCATTGTAGCTGCCTAACACTTCATCAATCATTGTGTTCTGCTGTTGGACAGTGGTAAATGTACTTTTACTAAAATCGTCTAAAATCATGTTATTACTGCTATTATAGAATATGACACTGGAAATTACCATTGCAGTTATGATGATGAAACTGAATGAAAGTATAAGCTTAGTTCGTATCTTAGTTTTTCTAAACATAATTCCGTCCTCCTATCGAATCAAATATATGTAATATTCAGAATTTATTAATATCTTAGCATATCCACAAAAATTTAGGAAGACAAAAAAACCTATATATCTACAAATTTCTCGTTATTTTGACATCAATCTTATGTAACCGTACCTTACCTTGCTTCATAACATTCACGAAAACGTTTTTTATTTAGCAAAAAAATAAAGCACATATGAATATGCGCTTTATAGCAGACTTAGTATTTACTTTCTTTTCCTTAAAAGCAGTGTAATCTCATCTCTATTATGAAATAGTTGTTTCGTTGCCATCACATCAAAAATCTCTTGATATATTTCCTTAACCTCTCTGATGGTACGTCTCACTTTATCACCCATAAGCTTCACTGTGACGATTGCATAGCCGCCATCCCTAAGGAACTTAGATGCCCTGTTCACCAATACTGCGGTATTCTTGGCATTCCAGCTGACATCGGAGGTTAACAAATCAAAGCTCTGCTCCGGCAGTTCAATTTCTGAGGCATTCGCTTTTATATTGGTATAATTTTGATACTTATTCAATCTTATATCCATGTCGCCAGTGTCCACGGCAGTCACTGCAATTTTCTTTTCTAAAAGCACAGAGGTCCAGCCCCCTGGAGCTGCTCCCAGATCCAAGGCACTACGTATGTCGGATAAATTCAATTCAAAGGTGTCTAATGCCTCCATCAGCTTATATTTAGCCCTAGAGATATCAGCATCCTCCTTCTTATAATGAACCATACCGCCGGACCAAGATGAAAGATTGAGTTCGCTTGGACTCATACCTATATAACAGTTTGCTTCATCAAGTAATATGGATATGATATAGTCAGGCTCCTTTATTTCTGCTTCCGCACCCAATTCAACCAGAATTTTATCGATTTCCCCTTTAAGATCGATTGGATTAAAGTAATATTCTCCCCTTGCTTTTCTGATTTGCACTGCTATTTTGCTATCCTTTTCAATATTGCTGATGTAGCTCATCACCATGTTCGCTACATCTTGTGTCGTCATATTGTTATTGATTTCTCCAATTGCGTCAAAGGCAGATATGTGCCTGATAAATACAGGCTTTTTATGTACTAAAGCTGTATTAAATTCTTCTTTAGTCATGGATGTAGCTGATAAAAGTATACCATTACCATAATTTTGCACTATTTTAAGCGCTTTATCGACTTCCCTCGCTTCCTCCAATGCCTGATTTATATAATTTACATTTGCTGTGATTGAAAAAAAGTTTTCTGTCATCTATATCTCCATCCTTTGTTATACTGTTTCTCTTTCGAAACCTATCATTTGAGTACCTTGATATGTAAGCATTCCAACATCACCTTCAACATGCATCCCATAGAAATTACTTTTTACCGGCATTTCCAAGCGCTCTCCATTCTCCAATTCGAAGGTCATATAATAACTGGTGTGTGCTGAAGTATTTCCTGTGCCGCCCCAAGTGTGAGGTCTTTTGCCAATTACTCTTGCCGGTTTTGTTTCTACTGCTTTTGACTTATTTGAAGCATATTCAGATATACCTTTTCCTATTGTAAAAATAAAAATTCCTATGACGATAACAAAAATGAGCCCAACAAATATGGGTATGCTGTTGAACATAAAATCACTAGCAGGATTAAATCCCATTTTCATTCCCCCTTATTATTCGCAGCTTTGCTGCTCATTATTAGAAGTATCTCTTTTCACATAATATATGTTTATGATGATTACAGCTGTTATAATCAATAATCCTCCCAATATTTGCACAAAGGTCATTTTTTCATTTAATAAAAGATATGCGGATATGGATGCAATAACAGGCTCCAGCATAGCTATTATACCGGTAGAAGAGGGTGTTAAAAATCGCAAGCCGCTAAAGTATAAACCAAAGGGTATAATTGTGGCAAATATGGACAGGTATGATGCATATGCAAACTCCATGATGGTTACGTCTTTCCAGAGTATCCATGGCGGTGATACAAACCAATAAGCCAGGGCTCCAAAGCCTACAGCGTAAAGCAGTACTGCCCATGCATTCACCCTTGCTGTGCATTTCTTCCCGTAAATTGTATAAAAGCTCAAGAAAAAAGCAGATACCAAACCGGTTATCAGTCCAATGATGTTTAAGTTACTTGCTGCTGTTGTATCTCTTCCTAATATAATACATACACTTCCTACAAGAGAAACGCCAAGTGAAATAAGAATCGTTAAAGATAACTTCTCCTTCAAAAACACAACACTATATATTACGATCATAGCTGGTGCTAAATATTGTAAAAATATTGCCATACCAACATTCAACGTAGCTACAGTAAAATAGTATGTCGTCTGAACTCCGACGATTCCTACCAGTCCAAGTATAGCAAGGTATTTAGCATCATGCTTGGTAATTTTAAGTTTTTTTCTGTCAAATATCAGAAGAATTAAAAATAAATATACAAAAGCAAGATTCAATCTCATATTTACCAATTGAAATGGATTTACATTATTATTCATAATGAATTTTGCTGCAGTAGCCGCTATTCCCCAAAAAAAAGCCGCTATTACAACTAGTATAGCCCCTTTGATCTCATTTTTCACACAAATCTCCCCTAAATCAAAATAAATAATTTACATATCCAAATTATACATGAATAATCAAAATTTCGCTATCAAATTACACAAACAAATACCCCGCAAATGCGGGGCATTGTTATTTTACCATCTAGTTGGAGTAATTCTTTGTATCATTTCATTTAATTCAGTTGTAAATGCATCCACTGGTCTGCCGTTTCTTATGCCAGTACCTACGTTTCTCAACCTATCCATAAAATCTACTTCTGTGCTTACATATACAGTATTAATATCTTTGCCGCTTGCTCTAACTTTTTGTGCTACTTGATTCTTAATGTCTCTCTCATTGGCGATGTTTGTATTTGTATCTAAATCTATTCCTACATATGCAGTATTTCCTGTAACAACTACTGTTGCATCTTCAACACCTTGAACCTGTTCACATACATTTGCAAGATCATCGGCTCTTTGAGTTCCTGCATTTGTTCTGTTTGCTACATTATTGTTCAAATTATTATTGTACATATCTGTATTATAGTTATTTGCCCAATCTCTAACTCCCCAATTATCTCCTTGGTTCGGATAATTTTGATAATACATTCCTTGGTCTGTACCTCTATAACCAGTATTATTGTTATAATCAGTTCTCAACCCAGTGTTACTTGGGTCACTTGGATCCACAGGTCTTCTTGCCGGTGTGCAGCCTGTAAATACCACAGCTACTGCTAAAGCAAAAGCTAAAACGATTAACGCAATTCTTTTCGCCATAAGTGTTCCTCCATAATTATAATTTATTTGCAACAGCTTATTAGTAAACAATTGCGTTATTATTTTTTGTTTCTCCAACTATTTATATCACTTTATTTTTTTGATTATATGGGTATACAATACAATAAAAAAAACAGCATCTACTCAAATACGCATTGAATAGCGCTGTTTTACACTTAATTTATAAAATAATCCTTGGTGCTTTCTCCAAATTTTCACACTCAAAAAAAGCAGCTTTGACCTAAAAATTCCTGTAATATCGAATTGTTTGGTATACCTTCCGCATCTACAGGAAGGAAATAATTCAAAAATTTAACTAATCGCTTTGCTTCAATATATTCAGGTACATCATTTTTGATTTTGATAAGTTGAGGTAGTGCTACCTTCTTAAGGACGCAAAGCTCATATACCAAAGAAGAATTGAACATAACATCCGCTTCCTCCTGAAATGGATATATAAATCGGTCTTCTCCCCTTCTTACAGAATCCCAACGCTTAATCGTGGAAAGTGCATCAGTGCCTCTGAACTGAAAATCTCTTACAATCCTTCTTATAAGCCTTAAGTCAGAAGTAGGAATTCTATTATGATTATCTATGCTTAAATGTGTTAATGCACTAATATATACCTTAAATTTCTTCTCTTTGGGAATGTCCTGCGTTAACACCTCATTCAAGCCATGGATTCCTTCAATAATAATAATTTGATCTTCATCAATCTTAAGCTTTTTACCAGTCCATTCTCTCATGCCCTTATGAAAATTATAGGTTGGAACCTCCACCAGTTCACCCTTAATTAATTTACTCATTACCTCATTGAAGGTGTCTATATCTATGGCTTCAACTGTTTCAAAATCGAATTCTCCATGTTCATCAAGAGGTGTATCCTCTCGATTTTTAAAATAATCATCTATTGAGATGGATATCGGTCTTAGCCCATTCACCTTTAACTGCACTGACAGGCGCTGTGCGAAAGTCGTTTTACCGGAAGAAGATGGACCCGCTATAAGAACCAGCTTTTTTTTCTCTGGCGAGTTTGCAATCAAATCAGCTATTTGCGCAATCTTCTTTTCATGAAGGGCTTCCGCTACATTTATTAAATCTTTAAATCGATTTTCAACAATGGCATCATTGAGATGACTTACATTTTCAATTTCTAAAATTCTACCCCATTTTTCAAACTCACGGAATATATTAAAGAGCTTCTTCTGCTCGACAAACTCAGGAATAACCTCAGGATTACTTTTTTCTGGAAACCTCAATATCATGCCCGGCGAGTAAAATCGTAGCTCAAAGGTCCTCAAATAAGCTGTAGAGGGAACCATGTAGCCATAAAAATAATCATAGTAACCGTAACAGCTATATACATTCATATACTTCTTCTCTCTATATTTCAAAAGAGCAATTTTATCATATTGACCTGTTTTCCTAAACAACTCTTCTGCTGCTTCATTATCCATTCTAGTTTTTTCGAAAGGCAGCTCCATACGAACCAGTTGCTGCATTTTTTCCTCGATCTTTTTTACATCCTCTTCGGTCAAAGTAATACTGCTATCAGAGTTCTTGTGGACTTCGCAGTAAAAACCTTTGCTTAGAGAATGCTCCACTGTTACCTTGCAGCCCTTAAATACCTCTTTAGCAGCTATAATAAATAAAAAAGCGAGACTTCTGGAATAGAACCTGTGTCCATAGGGTGTACTTCTGTCAATAAACTCCACTTCACTATCCTGCAACAGCTCCTTCCAAAGCTCCTTTAATTCATTGTTTACAATTGCGCCTAAGATCTCCAACCTATGTTGATGTTGAAAATCCTTCGCGATATTTATTAGCTTTATTCCCTTGGGATACTCTTTCTCTAAACCGTCAGGGAAAGTAACCTTTATGTATTCTTGCACAAATATCCCTCCATTCTTTCTTTTGGTTTTATATAATTGTATTCTGTAAATATTATATTTAATATACTAGTTCATCAATGTTGAAATTTTATTAAATAGAACGCTGCATTTGAAGACCTATAAATACATTCTAATATTTTCTGCAATGAGCACTAAAATATTACGCTAAACTTTACTATTTAAATTTCTATTTATTTTCGCCAAGTTTTATTAAACTCCTTTTTATTCTTATATAATGATTGATTATCAAGGTTTATTGATAAAATTTTATTACAAAAATAGGAATATTTTGGTATAATAGATCTATACTTTATTGTAAATTTTTTAGTAAAGGGTGATATGAATGATTAAACACAAGATTGTTGGCAATGCCATGCAACAGCTCATAGTTGAGCTAAATGCAGGTCAAGTCGTCTATAGTGAATCAGGTAAGTTCTTATGGAAAACAGCAAACATCGAGTTCGAAACCTCCTTTAATGTCAGTGATAAGAAAGGCTATTTCGAACAAAAGAGCAGTGGCGGCATGTTTGGCAAATTTATGGACACTGCAGTCAATGTAGGTAAAAGAAAGTTGGCAGGTGAATCTGCTGCTTTTCAAGTTTTTAATGTAACGCACGGACAAAGCGGTTTAGTGACGTTTGCACAAACAATTCCAGGACAGATTATGGCTTTAAATATTGAAGAGTATGGTGAATTTTTTGTACAAAAGGACGGCTTCATTGCAGCTGAGAATACGGTTGATTTCGATATTGCTCTTACTAAGAAAGTAGGTGCCGGCATGTTCGGCGGAGAGGGCTTTATTCTGGAAAAATTCAGTGATGTAGGTACTGTATTTATAGGTGCGTGCGGTAATTTTATCGAGCTTAACCCTGCAGACTATGGCGGAAAAATTCAAGTAGACACTGGAGCAATTGTGGGCTTTGATAAGAACATTACTTATGATGTAGAATGGGTAGGTAAAAGTGTAGGTCAAGTAGCAAAGAATTTGCTGTTTGGTGGAGAAGGGCTGTTTTTAGCTACTTTATCAGGAAACGGCAAGGTTATCCTTCAAAGTATGAACATCACCAGCTTAGCCAAAACTCTTTTCAAGAACTCCGTAAAATCTTCCCCGGAGGATAGAACTGGCGGTAATGTTTTAGGAGGTTTAGGAAGCTTATTGGGTGAGTTCGGTGACAAATATTAATTATTAAGTACAGATTACATGAAAATGAAGGGCAATATCATAGATGTAAACATTTTGTAACATGTTGTAAAACTATATATATTTATTGTGATATTGAGGATATAATAAAAATATAAGATAAGTGCTAATAATCTTTATTCCTCCCCCTCATTTCATAGATATTTGCGGCATTCGGGTAACCGAATGCCGCATTATTATTCTTCTATATTATGACAATTTTTTTAAATATGTAGTTTATGTGAACTCCCTATTGTCTGCTTTATCTGCATAATACAACTCAATCAATTATTACTAATCAGCAGTTCATTTTTTTTGTTTTCAATGGAATCCAATTTAGAGAGAGTTTCTATCCTAGTCTCCTCCAGCTTGGCTATAATACTTTCTATTTCATGAGTTAGCTTGTTGACTTCTTGTTCATCTGCACGAATCTTTTCTCTCACATTTAAATCTGTAAATATATTATCAAACCAAAAATCAAACATTCTCGTGGTAGCATCTATTCCCACATCATAGGCTGTTTCAAATACCTTTATATCCGCAAGTTCTTTTTTTAAATCCTTAATTTGATAAGAGAGTCTGTTAAAATCCGCCTGTGCATCATCAATGTGACTATATTTAGCCATATGACTAATGACTCCCCCTCTTGCCCAAATATCATAGGTAGCCCAGCCTTCAGCACTTTGAAGATGCTCCAGTGCACTTTGAGCTGTACTCAACACATAATTTGCGGCTCTTTTTGCTTCTTCTATTTCAATCAATTGCTTCCCTAAAGCTTCTCTGTCCTCCTGAAGCTTTTTATATATATAATAAGCTTTGCTTGTGATGCTGGTTTTAACAATATCTTCTCTTTTTCTTAATTCGGCTTCATACTCCTGCTTATTGACCAGCAGCGATGAAATTCTAGCTTTTAACTCATTTCGCTCACTATGCAAATCCATAACCCGATCTGAAGCTTTATCATACTCCATTTTTGCTGCAAGCATTTCTTGAGTTTCTTTATCCAATTTACCCTCGTATTTCTTAATAAGCTTCAATAGTGTATTGGATAGAGAGTCCCTTTTCATCTGTTCAACATCCACAGCTTCTGCATTGTACTGCTGCAGTACCACGTCCATTTCTTTCTCTGCCTCGATTATACGTTTTTCCAGTTTCTGCAGTCGATGCTGCAATACCGGCAGCATTGTCAAGCTGTTTCTCATATCTAAGAGCTTCTGGTTTTCCATGAAATCACTCCTTATAGATTCTCTATATATTTTCCTATATAATGTCTTACTTCTAAGACCATCATACAACTACAGAGGCAAAATATAAATAGAAATGTAAAAATATTGAAGCATTAATGCCACTTTTATTTAAATATAAAAAAACCTTCTGCACAAGCAGAAGGTTATATTCTCAAAAAATAAAAATGGTGGGAGTGCAGGGATTCGAACCCTGGACCCATTGATTAAGAGTCAATTGCTCTACCAACTGAGCTACACACCCATCTTTAAACGCCAAGCTCGTCACTCGACTATATTATTATATAAAAGTATTAACATAAAGTCAACACCCTTTTTTCATTTTTGTAAATTATTCCTCAAAATTTTTTATTGAGTGAAATCCCAGTTGCTGTATTTGTGTTTTATCCAATCCTTCATCATAATGCATACAGAACAATCTGTTTCTATCTTTTTCGTCAATTAAATCAAGCAGTCTCTTTATATACATATGTGGATTATCAGGATTATCATAGCTGCAAACATCTTGATACATAAATTCTATCTCATTCTTAACAAATCGCTGCAGTATATCCTTGGGAATATCTTTTGCGTCACCGCTGTAATAGATTTTGGTATTTTTATATGTAATCATATATCCATAGCAAGACATTTCTTCAACATGCTGCACCGGGACATAGGAAATAAGTGTTTCAAAATCAGAATTTTTTAGCTGGAACTCTTTCTGAAGCTTAATGAGTGTGTATAATTCTTTCTGCACGCCCATATATTTCAATAGAGTGCATACATTTTCCTCATCGGGGGTAAGCACCGTTACATGGGCATCTATAATATAATTTGCATAAAAAATTAGATCTCCCAAGGATGCAATATGGTCTGGATGTCTATGGGTTATCAGTACAAATATATCCTGAACATTTTCTAGCAGCTTAAGACTTTGCAACCTGGAAAATGTCGTGCTGCCACAATCTATTAATAATATGGATTTTCTCTCTTTAATAAAAGCACAGTTATTTCCCAATTCTGTATTTAATGCGCTTCCACTACCGATAAAATTCAAAAACATAAGTGGTCCTCCATGGTAAATAATATTATTATAATTTTACACTAAATTCACAAAAATTTAAAATATATTTATATATAATTTCGTGAATACGAATAATATATAAATATTTATCTACTTTTTAAAGACCATATTCCTAATTTCGTTGTATATTGTTAAATATTAGATTATTATACTATTATAAGGAGGTGACAGCATGATCAATCAAGAAAACATTCAAGGCTTTATAAAATGGAGTAATATCGTTGGTATTTTAAGTATCGTTTTCGGTGCTTTGGCTGCCCTTGGAGGTGTAGTAGCGTTTTTAGTTGGTGCAATCCCAGGTGTATTAATGATCATTGCCGGTATTAAACTTCTAAATGCCAAAAAAGCGGCACAAGAACTGGTTGGTATCGAAGATCAAGCCCTATTTTCAGAAAAGCTTAACCAGTTGATTACAGAATCAACTGCCTTTTTCAAATTTCAAGGTATATACTATATTGCAAGCATTATTATGGCAATTATAGGCATTATCGCTTATATCGCGTTCTTTGCAATCATGTTTAGCAATACGTCTATGTATTAGAACTCTTTATCAAAAAACTTCTTTTTAATAAAGAAGTTTTTTTATTGTCAACATTTTATACATATATAAAGCATTGCTACAAAAGCTATACTATCAAGGTAAAGAAAGGAATATTTTATGCTGGGATTTGCTTGTATATGCAATACGCTCAAAGATAGCGGGCGCTTTAAAACAGTAACAGTTAAAACACTTACAAAATTAAGCGATGAAGATCAGGCAAAAAAGCTCAAAGCGACTGCCGTGGACAACTTATATAACAGTCTGCAAATTCTAAAATGGTGCAAGGAAAATGATATCCTCATGTATAGATTTAGCTCTGACATCATCCCCCTGGCTACCTATGTAGAAAGCTGGCACTGGTGGGAGGACGGCGATGTGCAGAATATGTGTTCAAAAATAAAATCCTTTGTAGAAGAAAATAAAATCAGAATCAGTCTCCATCCTGATCAGTTTTGTGTATTAAACTCAGATAAGCCCCATGTTGTACAGAACAGCATTAAACATTTAGAATACTTAAACACACTTTCCAACATGATAGGCAATAAATTACTTATTATACATACAGGCAGCACGGTGGGCGGAAAGGAGAAAGCGATACAGAGATTTATTGAAAGCTTCAGCCTTCTTTCAAAGGACATTCAAAGCAAGCTTGCTCTAGAGAACGATGATAAGAGCTTCGGTGCTTTAGATGTTCTTCCTATATGTGAAACCTTGGGTATACCAATGATATTTGATATCCATCATTTTAATTGCCTAAATACAGGAGAAAGCTTATCAGATCTGCGCCAAAGGATTATAAACACTTGGAAGGGAAGAAGACCCAAAATGCATTTAAGCAGCGGAAAAACCGGCTTCAATGACAGACATCATGGAGATTATATTAACGAAGAGGATTATAGGGCTGCATTGAAATTTGCAGGTGAAGACTTTGATATTATGCTGGAATGTAAACAAAAGGAGTTGGCTTTACTCAGAATCAGAGAAAATGAAGCATGCTCTCACACCTCATAATGCTGTAATAAAGGTATAAAACAATAAGACTCGAATTTCGAGTCTTATTGTTTTTTCATCGTAGATTGCATGCAGTTATAGGTTACCGCTGCCAATACTATGATTCCTCCCAATATAGCCCATTTTCCCGGCTTTTCCCCTAAGAATATCAATACCCATACAGGATTCAGAATAGGTTCAATAACCGCTATCATGACAGCATCCAATGCTCTCACATGTTTAATTGCAATTCCGTAAAGTACGTAGGGCACCCCGAATTGTATGATTCCAAGGGACACTACCCCTATGATGCTAGTCATGTCATAGGCCGTTCTAATTACAAAGGGTAAACAAATGACTGCCGTAAATATATTACCTAATAGAATTGTCTCCATAGGCGAGCCTTCCTTCTGCTGTCTGGAGCATACAATAAATAAGGCGAAGCAAAAGCCGCTTACTATTGCCAACGCATTTCCCAGAAGTCCTCCTAAAGAAAAAGAATCAATAAAAAATAGTGTTACACCCAGCAAGGTGATGGCAATTGTAATCCAATCCTTCAGAATGGCCTTTTCCCGTAAAATAAAGCTGCCAAGTATAGCAACATAGATAGGCGCTGTATATTGGAGTAGAACCGCATTTGCGGAGGTTGTCAGCCGTGTTGCAAACACAAAGGTTATTGCCATGCTGGCATATGCAGCAGCAC
This sequence comes from Clostridia bacterium, assembly GCA_029256325.1. Classification (GTDB taxonomy): domain Bacteria; phylum Bacillota; class Clostridia; order Lutisporales; family Lutisporaceae; genus GWB2-37-7. The sequence continues at coordinate 13,184 of JAQSYD010000025.1, read as the reverse complement.
CTAACATTTGATATAAGCTCCAAGTAAACTTCGGTCTTTTGAGGTATAAGAATATAATAGCAGTGGCAATGAGACTTCTTAATCCGGACACTGCCATAGGTCCAACATGGACCAGTTTGATCAGAATACCACCGCTGCTCCATAGTAAGCTGGTAATGACCATTATAAATAAATACTTCGTATTATTGCTTGTCCAAATATCATTTATTCTTTTATTCATACATTACCCCTTGAAAAATTAATTCATACAGTTTTTATTTTTAACGTTGTATTATAATTCACTATAGCCCTATTGATACACTCACTGGCCTCCAGAACTTCGGGGTCATTCAAGTTATAGCTTTTTTGTTCTATAATACTGTATAGATTTTCTCTAAGCCTATTAATATCGCTAATAGACTCCATCATTTCATGCATAAAATTCACCTCTCCCGACTATTCTACTCAGGGAGAGGAATTTTATTACAAATTTTGCATGTCATTTGAAGTAATTTAGTCTTTTCCGTAATAATGTCTTAAATCGCTTGCATCCATAGCCTCTGTTTCATACAGATATACATGACCGCTTCTACTAAGCAGCACGATATTATCTTCTGTATCTATATACATTTTGGTAATCATTTCGGATACACCATTTGATGTGTATGGTACTCCTTCATATAAATTCATGCAAACTACACGATTCTCTACAATAATTGCATGCGCTAGCTTACCATACTGCACTTGATCTTGAAATAGTAAACTTAAAAACTCACTAGCCCCATGACATTCAAGCTCTGACCATTTTGATTTTAGCTTCTGTTCATTTATAAGTGCTTCCAGCTTGACATCCAATCTTTTCATAAAATGACACCTCCATACCTATCCTTTGTAACTGTTAACTATATTATAAGCTTTTACTAAGGAATGATGTCAACCATATTTATGAAAAATAAAAAAGCTTTAGAGCAAAAAGCTCTAAAGCATAATCTTTATGTATGGTGCGCCCTGAGGGATTCGAACCCCCGACCAACTGATTCGAAGTCAGCTACTCTATCCGGCTGAGCTAAGAGCGCATGTTTACTATTCCATTATAAGAAAGCTCTTGTTATAAGTCAACATTAAGCCAAAAAATAATATAATTGCCTTTGACCACCAATGTGCCTCGGCAATATATCAGGGTAATTTATCTAAATATTAGTTGCACTCAAGTAAATGGTGATCCACCGGAGGATCGAACTCCGGACACCATGATTAAAAGTCATGTGCTCTACCTACTGAGCTAGTGGATCATATTAAATGGTGCGCCTGAAGGGAGTCGAACCCCTGGCACACGGATTAGAAGTCCGTTGCTCTATCCAACTGAGCTACAGGCGCATACTTTCATAGTTTAAATTTGGATATTGGAGCGGAAGACGAGATTCGAACTCGCGACTTTCACCTTGGCAAGGTGACACTCTACCACTGAGTTACATCCGCAAATTTTAAAATTGGTGCGGAGTAAGGGACTTGAACCCCCACGTCGTTGACACTAGATCCTAAGTCTAGCGCGTCTGCCAATTCCGCCAACTCCGCATTGTAATGGTGATCCACCGGAGGATCGAACTCCGGACACCATGATTAAAAGTCATGTGCTCTACCTACTGAGCTAGTGGATCATGTTAGATGGCAGGGGTAGCTGGATTTGAACCAACGAGATGCCAGAGTCAAAGTCTGGTGCCTTACCGCTTGGCGATACCCCTGTATATAAATATTTATTTTTGGCGTTTTGATTATGGGGTGGATAACCGGTCTTGAACCGGTGGCCTCCAGAGCTGAGCTACAGGCGCATGTTTTTTTTGGAGCGGGTGAAGGGAATCGAACCCTCGCGATCAGCTTGGAAGGCTGAAGTTCTACCATTGAACTACACCCGCACATTTTATCAATACCGCCGACATTTATAAATTATATCAAACGCTTTTTGTCTTGTCAACAAGTATTTAAATTTTATTTTGTGCGTTTCTACTGTTCGCCGCTGCGTTCTAGCGACAAGTAATAGTATAATAAAAATACTTCATTATGTCAACAATAATTTTGATTGTTTTATTGATTGTTCTTAAATTATCATTAAATAACTAAATTATACTCTGCTTTATTTATTATTCCTTATATTATTGTTTTTATTAGTGAAAAAATCATAAGCAACTAATTTTTTAGTTGCTTATGATGAAATTGCTTCTATATAATCAATTATCCAATGACCGTTTTTAGTTGTTGAACAAAATTCTGCAATGCATTGGCTCTATGGCTTATTTTATTTTTTTCCTCCGGACTAAGCTCCGCCATTGTTATGTCATAGCCTTCAACTATAAATAAAGGATCATAACCAAAACCATGACTTCCTTTTTCTTCATAACCTATTTTACCATATACATAACCTTCAGCAGTGATATTCTTTCCATTTGTCAATACCGCTGCAATCACAGAACAAAAACGAGCCCCTCTTTCTTCAAAAGGAATGTGCTCTAGATTTTTTAATAATTTTTCATTATTTTTTTTGTCCTTCAGATCCCCTTCGGCACCGGAATATCTGGCTGACTTTACGCCAGGATCTCCCTTAAGCGCAAATACCTCTAATCCAGAATCATCTGAGATCACTGCCATATCGGTAAGCTTTGCAATTTCTCTTGCCTTAATTAAAGCATTCTCTGTAAAGGTTTCGCCGGTTTCTTCTACTTCAATATCTATGCCCGCTTGCTGAAGTGAAATTATCTCTATATCCAATTCCTTAAGAATTGCACTTATTTCCTCCAGCTTATGCTTATTATTTGTTGCTGCCAGCATTCTCATCCTTTGTTCCACCTACTTTATCTGCAATTTCTCCCAAGGACGCTCTTTGCATTTGAATAAGCTCTTGTATCCCTGATTCTCCTGCCTGAAGCATTTCTGTCAGCTGCGCCTTGCTAAAAGGACTTTCTTCACCGGTACCTTGAATTTCAACGATTTGACCATCCTCAGTCATAATAATATTCATATCAACCTGACAGGTTGAATCCTCTGCATAGTTCAAGTCAACGATTACTTCCCCGTCCTTAACACCTACGCTGATTGCTGCAACAAAGCTTTTTAAGGGAATGGCATTTATCTTGCCATTTTGCAAAAGCTTGTTTAAAGCATCTACCAAAGCCACAAAAGCTCCTGTTATTGAAGCAGTTCTAGTTCCTCCATCCGCTTGTATTACGTCACAATCTATGTAAATTGTTTGCTCTCCAAGTTTTTTCAAATCTACTACCGACCTCAAAGCTCTACCGATCAGTCTTTGAATTTCCATCGTTCTACCATCAACTTTACCCTTTGTAGAATCTCTTGGCTTTCTAGTTTCTGTTGAACGAGGCAGCATTCCGTACTCACTGGTTATCCATCCTTGTCCTGAGCCTTTTAAAAACGGTGGTACTCTTTCTTCTAATGAGGCTGTACAAATAACCTTTGTATCTCCCATTTCAATTAATACAGATCCCTCTGCATGCTTTAGATAATTTCTAGTGATTTTTACTGGTCTGATTTGGTTTTTTTGTCTTTTGTCAATTCTTTCCATAATATCTTCCTTTCATCCTTTCGTTCCCTAGGCCTGTTACAACATTTGATTTGTAGGCCTGTCAACATCCTATACTTAATATAACAGAAGGAAGCGCACCCCCTTCTGTTATATGTATTTTTTATGTAAATTTATTCGTAGAAGTTAACAAATACAGGAACATCAATAAACTCATTTGCGCCAATACCATCTGTATCCTCTACAGTTGCACCATTTACAAATAGTTGAACCTTTGAAATTTCTTTGAACTGTCCAAGTGTTAGAGAAACAGCTTTTTTAGCTGCTCTTTCTGCTGCTTTGTTGCCTTGAAGCTTCAATACATCTTCAGAAAGGTTTACATATGCAACTCCATCCTTAACTCGAACATCCAGACATTGTGTTCCTTCAGGGAATGGATTCATCAATCCGCTTTCAAGAACTGGTCCTTCCAATAACGCATTCAGTGCTGCTTTTGCACTATTCTTTTCTGATGCAAGTTTTGTTACGGGTACAAAGTATGAATAGTTTCCTGCACCTTTCTTTTGATAGTATACCATAACTTTTGAAAGTTTATCACCAGTATTTTCTGCTGTTTTGAGATTTATCTCATCTCTTTTCATGTCTGTAGTAAGCTTAGTTCCTTGCGGCAGCTCTTTTATTGCTTTACCCTCTACTCTAATTTCAACATTTTTGACATTAGAGAATTCTGATAGTGTATATACAACAGCCTTAACACCCAGCTCTTCTGCCTTTTGATTGGTAAAGTTCAAAAATTCTTTTGAAAAGTCAATGATTGCATGACCATTCTCTTTTATAACTGCACCTAGAATTTCTGTTCCCATTGGCAAAGATGGTATCAAGCCTGTAGGCTTTAAATCTTCAGCTTTTTCCATACTATAAACCAAAGCGGAAAGAGTTGCTTTAGCAATGCCTAACTCACTTTTAGGTAAATATCTCATTACAGGTACCAGTAAGTTATCATAATCTTTGTAGTACATTACTGTAGGTCTTGCATCATCAGGTTGTACTGCCATTACTTCACTTAAGCTTTCCTGCTCACTTGGTGTAGCTTCCGGTATTTCAGCTATTTGCTCATCCTTGTTAAAGAATTCTCTGATTGAAGTAAGAGGATTACTACAGCTGGTTAATACTATAGTGCAACATAATAGTAGTGCAAAAAATATTGCATACTTTCTCTTCATTAATTTCACCCCTTAATAATTAATATCAATATATTATATTAGTAGGGTTTCAACTATATTCATAAAAAAGGCCTTTAATAGGACAGATAGAGGGCTTTATTTAAAATATACGAATATCATAATTAAGCCTTCTACTATAATATCATTACATTAAGGTAGCCTTTTTTGATATGTCTTACGTCGCACAACAAAAAACCCGAGATAAATCTCGGGTTTTTGATTCAATTTTTAATTTTGAGGTTGTACTACAGCTTCCTCAACTACTGGAACAACTGGGTCTTCAGGGTTCTGGATCTCTTCTATCACTTCCACCAGGGTTTGTTGCGTTTCTTGCTGGATTACAGGCTGTGCAAGCTGCTCTTCATAAGGCCAGGAATATATTGAGTTTGGATCAATTTCAACGTCTACACCTTGAATATCCCTGAAGTATTTCAATATAGAAACTGCTAAGGCTCTCGCTGAGTCCTCTTTATATTTATCTGTCTTTATGAGTGCAAGCTCTTCCGGATTCGTCAGAAATCCTAATTCCGCCAGGATTGCAGGCATTTTCGTTCTATTTAATACAACCAGATTAGGCCTTGCATTTATTCCCCTGGAACCTCTTTGTGTTGCTTTAAGAATTTCACTATGGAATACTTCTGCAATTCTTCTATTACTTATTGAATAGTCCTCATTTACCTCATTCGGATAATACAGTGTTTCAATACCATTCGAAGTTTTGCTAAAGGCATTAAAATGTATGCTCATAAAGAAGTCCGCATAATTCTTATTCGCTAAGTCTGTTCTGCCTCCAAGCTCAACATAGGTATCATCATTTCTAGTCATGATGATATTGAAGCCCATTGGCCTTAAATACTTCTCTAGCCTCTTTGCTACATCCAGATTAAGATCTTTTTCTCTTGTACCATCGCTGGCAACTGCACCAGGATCCTTGCCGCCATGTCCTGCATCTATCACTATAGTTAATTGCTGCAGGCTGGTTATTTTGCGTTTAAAGCGTATTTTAATCAACTTTGCTGCAGTTCCGGATATAACTTCGCTTTCTACGGAATCTTGCATACTGATCGCTGCAAGTGTTACCTTTTCTCCATTTATCACTTCTGTTTTATAATCCACATACTTTACCAAGTTGTCGTTTACGTCAATTCTCTTATTTTCCAGCTTCAAATCCAATGGTATTTTAACATTTACTGTATTATTCTCAGGACTCACGGCGATATCATATTGAACTTCTTGACCGGGGCTTAAGTTTAATACTGCCGTATTGTAATTTCTGTTATATTGTGCAAATTCAAAAGGATAACTGGATAAATAAATCTTTGAAGTATTTCCAGTGGTCTTAACTTGAAAATACGTTTCTGGCGCTACATCCATTACAACTCTTGCAGTACCAACATCAAACTGTCCTATCCTTACAGACTTCAATATTTCCGAAGTTGCAGGTATGCTTTGAAGTAAATTATTAAATACTGCACCCTTAACATCCAGTACAACTCTATCTGGGTTATCCAACTTTAAAAAGCTGGTATCAAGATTAGAGGTTCCCTTGACTACAATTACATCAGCGTCTCCCTCTTTCTGATAGCTTACGGGAGCAATTACATTTGCATATAAAATGGATAAGGTCTTCTTATCTTCAGATTGTACAACCTTATAAGATTTCTGGCTTGCCAAATCTACAACAACTCTTACGATAGCTGGATTGTTATTAATTTGACCAATTCTTACTCTCAGTAGACCTGCTTGTTGAATTTCCTTGCTGCCAAACTCCGTTCTGGCTGCAGCTGAATTTATATCAATAACAAGTCTATCAGGATTGCTCATAGTAAAAGCATGGTAGCTTCCAATAGCACTGTCTGCTGAAATATTAACTTGCGGGATACCCCCACCGTCATCGTAGGCTATATTAACAATATTCGAAACACCAGGCATATTTTCAGGTACCTGAATAGCGGGTGGCTTAGCAGGGGCTACTGGCTTTTCCCCAATTGCCACGTTGTTCTGCTTGCTTTCATAAGTTGTCTCAAGACCCATGTTTTTACTTACCATAGTAAGTGGTGCATATAGTCTGCCACCGGACAAATATGGTGCAGCATCTAGCTTAACCGCTTTTTTATTGACTGTAGCATTGGTTTTGCCGGAAACCAATACGATTGTTTCATTGCCTTTTGCCAAAGTCATCGTATTGATGGCTGAGCTCCAGGTTACCTTATATCCTAAGCCTTCACCAATTAGTCTGACAGGTATATATACAATACCACTTTTCACCAAGGCTTTTTCTGTACTGTTAATTTTCTTATTCATAACATAAATAGAATTGGTACCCGACACAGGTTTCTGTGTTCCTGACTGTGCTGCAGGTTGTGTAGCAGGAGCTGTTCCTGTCGCAGGACTGCTTGTCCCTGCCTTATCTATAATAACCATATTCTTATCAGCTGAATGTGTCACGCTGTATTTAAAGTTATTCTGTACAAAGGTTAGAGGAACATACAAGCTGTTGTTGCTTAATACAGGTGCAATATCCATCTTTACATTTGCACCGCTTACCTTTGCATATATGTACCCAACTGTAACTGTAACCTTATGTGTTTTTGATATCAAATCCATTGTTTTACTTTTTTCAGCATAGTTTACTTGATATCCTAATGCCTGTCCCACGGCACGTAACGAAACAAACACCTTGTCCTTATAAAGAATCGGCGCCGGTGTAAGCGTTTTCCCAAATATCTGCATAGATAATGGAGGCTTGAAGGCTGCGTATGCTGCTACGGTGTCACCTAGCATGACTATTAGCATGCAGAACACTGTTAAAAACACTAGTACTTTTTTCATTTTTCCCCTCCTTTTAATCTACACAGAAAACCTTATTTTACGTTTATTGATTCATTCACTTATGTACAGTTTAGAACCACTTACATAAAGTCAGGTTTTCTGTGTAGTGTTCTTTAATTGAATTCGACTCTATCCGGCAAATACCTTCAAAATATTGTTATAATTCTATGACGATTATTTTACGTTTTTGTTTCAATTGTATTTGAAATATATACAATTTTATTTTGTTCGACATATTCAGTGGAATGGTTCGCAAAAATGCACATAAAAAAAGCAAGGAAAAAAATTTCACTTGCTTATACTTTGAACAACTCATCAGGTCCCGGCGGATCTAATTCTTTTCTTATTCCATTCTCTATAACAGTTTTATCCTCTTCAACGATTTTACCAATCACAGCAGCGGTTATGCCTGCCGCCTTTAGATGCTGGACCAGCTCATTCCCTTTACTACAGGTTATTATCATACTGCCGCTTGAAATCAATCTGTAGGGGTTAAGGTTATATACCTCACAGATTCTATTTGTCTCATAAAGCACCGGAATACTTTCTAAGTATATCTCTATCCCTGTATTTGAGCTTTCTGCAACTTCCCAGGCCGCTCCAAGTATGCCGCCCTCTGTAACATCGTGCATACTGTTTACCCCAAACTCCCCAGCAAGAACGCCCTCTTTTACCACAGAAATCTGTGAAGACAGGTTCTTCGCTCTTTCCAATTGTTCATCGGTGAGCTTCCCCTGTAATTCTCTTTCTCTATCCTTTGCCAAAATAGCAGTGCCTTCTAAACCTGCATATTTTGTCATAACAACTGCATCGCCGATACAAGCCCCAGAAGTCTTTACCAGCTTGTGCTTCAATATCTTTCCTATAGCGGTTGTAGAAACAATTACTTTATTTACAGCGGAAGTTATTTCCGTATGCCCCCCTGCTATTTCCACATCCAATAATGCCGCAGCCTCTCCTGCATCCTTCATAATAGTTCTTATATCTTCCTCCGTTGTTGAAGGAGGTGCCATGATCGTCATCAAAAGAGCCAAGGGCTTAACTCCGCTGGATGCAACATCATTACAGGATATATGCACCGCTAGAGCTCCGATTCCTTTTTCAGCCCCTGTAATTGGATCCGTAGACAATACACAGGCATAATCACCAAATTCTATAGCTGTGCAGTCCTCTCCAATCTCAGGTCTTAATATAACATCTTCATGCTTTACTTTTATATTGTTGAATACCAGCTCTCTTAATAATTCTGAGGGTATCTTTCCTTCTTTCATTATTTCACCCAATTTCTAAAAGAATGTATGTCACGAATAATTATAGCATAATGCAAGTTCTTTTTCAGCACCTCAAAGGCACTAGGTCGCATTTTGTTAATAATACTGCTGTATCGCGCATATATATATTATAGCCTTTATTATTAGGTGCTAATATGAAAACGGTGGTGTTGATATTGGATTATACGATGATGGATATAAGAAGTCAAATGAACAGTATGATATACCTAAACATCATGTCTTATTCAGTTCTTTCAGGCTGTGGGAACTGCAGCATGCCAAATCTTAAAGAGATTGAGGAGATGGAACCCATTTTACAGGCTCTCCCCCATGATAAAAGACCTTATAATATATTTTTCACAAATAGTCTTTATAAGAAGTGCATGCCGCAATATCAAGAGGATATCGAAAATCCATACAATTTCAGCAGCTTTAAATGGATCGAAAAGAAAAGAAAAAAGACCATAGATATAGAAGTAATGGCAAATTCCATCATATGCTGCTGCAATTTAATCGAAAGACTGTTGACCTTTGATGTTCAGTTGGAGAACCTCAATTTCATCATTTATATATTACATAAAACTGCTACAAACCAAGCACGGTTTATAAAACGATATTTAAAAATAGGAAATATGTTTTATCATGGTGAGGATGTAGCAAAATTAGAAAGTGAAGATCTGCACATACAAATTACAGCGGATAAGACTGATAGTATTTCTCAATTTGCAGTTCTTCATGCAACAGCTGCTTTAATACAGCTAAGCAATTATGACTTGTGCTTTTTTAATTATCCTGTAGAAGAGTTGATTGAGGATATCAGTATCTTACCTGACTTATTGCATCGTTATATGGAAGGACTTGAGGAATACTCTTCTAAGGAGCTGTCGAATATAGGACTTCACATCGCTGAAATATACAAAAAATCTGAATTTCATACTGATGCATGCCGTAAAGCCCTGCATAAGATAGGAAAGGAACTATGTCATCGCACTAAATCAACAGGTGAAATTCAAAGGCGCAAAGACATTGAAGAGACAGCATCGCCAAGTACTACAGCCAGTTGTTTAAATTTGTTATCACAGCTTGCATATATGTTTTCAAGTAAGAGCAGCTATGAAGCCAGTCAAATGATCTATCAAAATCTCTTAGTCCTATGGGATAAAGAGAGTAGAATATTTAAGCTCAACAGTGGTAACAAGCAGCGATTTAATTTAAAGGATTTATCCTCTATTGTAGCTGCTTTGTTTTCTTACTCAAAAATACTTCAAGAACCGGACTTAAGAAATGAACTGTATAGACAAATAGTAGAATTTTCAGAAACAACATTAGTGAGGTCGTGCTTGTTTAATGGCCAATGCTACCCCATTCTTCAGCAAAATAAAATGAAGCTTCATGATTCACAGGAATGTGATAGTCCATGGGCTCCGGTTTTCAACAAGGTCTTTGAATACAAGTTAAGCAAAAAAAAGTACTATTGTGATGCAGACGTATTTAGAGCAGATTATGTTCTGCCTGCTTGTGCCCTTCTGTTAAACTGCATTAACAATTAGTGTAATTTAAGTGATTGCTTCGGAAGAATTTCTTCCATTTATCTACCTCCATACACCTATGATCTGAAGCTATGTCTAATAGCTCTATGTCTTTTGGCAGGATGTCATGCAGTATTAATACCTCTGCGTCATATCCTGCCATTTTATCCTTTCGAAACAAAAGATTATCCTTAAAGCTCAAGGAACACTTCCAATAATCCTCTACTATCTTATTTCCATTCTTGTTTATAAATTCTCTTGCAGATTCAAAACCTGATACTTGTTGAAGCATCAAAGGCTCATATAAAAAATTGGCGATATTCTCATTGCATATCCAACACAGTTCCTCCCTTATTCTTATACTCAGCAGTGCACTATGCGAATGCCACATATGATCAGGCTTAAAATTCATACTTGCGAAAATAGCATTGGATCTAACCACCCATTCAGGAATATTTTCGGGTTTTTTTGCATCTATAAACCTATGAAACTCATGATATTTACTTTTATAGGTGTTCTTATCATTGAATTTGATGCCGTTTTTCAATGTATTGTCCAAGTCTGTTATTGTAACAACATGATAGACCACCTTTGTTTCTGTATAGTCCTTAAATAAAATATCAATCACCTCTTAATTTTTGTTACATTAGTTTTATGAAATAAGAGCAAAATATATACGGAGGTGGTTTTTTTGATATTAATTAACTGTACTGATAACTGTTTGTATCAAGAAAATGGAATGTGCACGCTGGATAATGTGTCGTCCCTCTCCAATACTACCAGTAAAGGCTGTGAGTTTTACAAGGAAAGAGTATCCAAAACAAAAGAGGATAATGATGATTAAATCATTATCCTCTTCGACATTTTACTATTTCCCGGGTAATACTTCGACATACTATACCATATATGTTGCGTAAAGCAGGTTAGTAAACTCAATATCAATCAAAGCAAATATAATAAATTCTGTTATGAGGTGCATTTCAGAATTATGCTTTTTCAATAACTTTTGGATCAGTAATGCTAAAAATGCAAATGAGACTGCATAAAAATATTTGGCACCGGTAAAGGCTAACATTGGCGGCATTTGCGAAACCGATAATGCTGTATAATAAGTTCCAAAGGTTGCAACCTTCATAATCAAGTAAAGTATAAAACCAATCGTATAGGTAAGCTTGGGCTTATTCCTCAGCTTGTTAATCTCGAAGAACTCAATAACCAAGAACCAAAGGATTACCGGAAAATAAAGTGTCAGCTTTATAAATGATACAATGATTGTGCTGACATAACCGGGTATTGTATCAATAACAGCTACATACATATCATCCTTTGTGGGCTTAACTGAATTTTCATAGTACGCTCTACCTGTCTCTGTATAGAAAGCCTCGTAATTAAAGCCTCCTGCTGCGTCTAAAAATATGAATATACCGTCACCATTGAAATATCTATTGGCAGTGTTGCTGATCAGTCTATGATTCTTTGTCACCCTTGATGCCTCTACTACTTTTCCCTGATCCATTGTAACATAATAGCCTGAAAAACCACTGCCGTATTTCTTGTCATAGGTGTCTTTTACCAAGGTCAATCTAAGCTTGTTATCCTGTTCTTTTACTACCTGTGGTTCACTTAAATACGCATCTGAGTTTTTAGCATCTTCCTGTGAAATATAAAAACGATTAAACTTAAGGTCTACTTTGCTTGTATATAAGGGTACTATAGCACTGTGAGTTTTTGCAGATGAACCGAACTTATCCCACTTTACCATTTCATAGAAAATATATGCATCTGTATCGTCAATACCAATATCTATGTCATTAATTGACCATGATTCTGACATTGACCTTTCTGTAACTGTACCTAACAAGTGCCAATTTTCATCCTGTAACGTTAAGTAATAAACCGGAAAGTCTATAGCGCTTACCTCTGCATATGCTGCAATGTGTATGATGCCTTTGTTATCCTTAACAACTGCAATATTTGAGATTTTATCAATATTATATTTGGTCCCATACTTCTGAAAACCATTTGAAGTCAATCTATATAATACAATTCCATCATTTTGAGCCGCCGCTAATATTACTTCTTCCTTGGAATTTACTATATCAAAATCTTTAACTTCTTCTTCAATTTTAGTTTTAGCGGAGTATCCTCCGTCTGGATTTTTAGTTACAAAATATAGATTGTTGCTTTCAATAAAATAAATATTGTCTTCATCCCAGTCAAACTTTTGAACCTTATAGGATTCTACTTCCTTGAGATTTATTGTCTCTGTGGTTGTTTCTCTTGTCATTCTATCAATTCTCATATGTGTAAAGTTGCTTTTATTCGCAGTTAACACATCTGTGTATTTGTCATTGACTATGACGGAAGGCTGTTTTTTAAATAAATCTGCAGCCCCTAGCGATGTGGTTCTTGCCCACAAATCTGATGCCGGCTGTATGATTCTCTGTAGATTATAATAGCTGTGCAGACTAACGATTGCTGCAAAAAATAAAAATAGCGACATAATAAAAGCAATATAATACCTTTTATTGAATAACTTCTGCATGTTGTCTCACCCCTTCACTCAAGATTGCTATTCTTATTATATATTAATTTTTAGAATATTCGTACTCCTTTATTTAAATTTTGTGTGAAAATTATCTGAATAATTTTTAACAATTTATGGTATATTCGGTGACTTTGCTTAAAAAAATAAAAGCCCCTTAGGGCTTTTATTTCGTATATTAAACGATATGGCATGCAACAAAATGATCTGGTGCAACCTCTCTAAATTCAGGCATTTCCTGGCTGCAAATGTCCTTTGCATATCTGCATCTAG
>JAQSYD010000163.1 GCA_029256325.1 Clostridia bacterium | reverse complement strand
ATAAGGGAGGAAAATAGATAAAATGGCAAAAGTAATAGGAATTGACTTAGGAACAACCAACTCATGTGTGGCGGTTATGGAAGGTGGAGAGCCTGTAGTTATAACGAATGCCGAAGGTAACAGAACAACACCATCCGTAGTAGGCTTTGCAAAAAGCGGAGAAAGATTGGTGGGACAGGTTGCAAAAAGGCAAGCCATCACAAATCCGGAAAGAACTGTAATCTCTATAAAGAGAGAAATGGGTACAAACCACAAGGTGAATATTGACGGAACTGGATACACACCACAAGAAATATCTGCAATGATACTTGCTAAGCTAAAGCAGGATGCAGAAGCTTATCTTGGCCAATCAATCACTCAAGCGGTTATAACAGTCCCTGCATATTTCAGTGATGCACAAAGACAAGCGACGAAGGATGCAGGTAAGATCGCAGGTCTTGAGGTACTTAGAATAATCAATGAGCCTACAGCAGCGGCTCTTGCATATGGTATGGACAAAGAAGAAAACCAAAAGATATTGGTATTTGACTTAGGCGGCGGTACCTTCGACGTATCTATCCTTGAAATTGGAGACGGCGTATTTGAAGTATTAGCGACAAATGGTAACAACAGATTGGGCGGAGATGATTTCGACCAAAAGGTAATGGACTATTTGGCAGCAGAATTTAAGAAGGAAAACGGCATTGACCTTAAGTCAGACAAAATGGCGATGCAAAGATTAAAGGAAGCAGCAGAAAAGGCAAAGATTGAGCTTTCTGGTGTGCTTCAAACAAATATTAATCTACCATTTATCACTGCGGATGCTTCCGGTCCAAAGCACTTGGATATCACAATGACAAAGGCTAAGTTTGATGAATTGACGCATGACTTGGTAGAAATGACAATGGAGCCTACAAGAAAGGCTTTATCAGATGCAAATCTTACAGCTGATAAATTGCATAAAGTAATACTTGTTGGGGGTTCTACAAGAATACCTGCTGTACAAGAAGCTGTTAAAAAGCTTACAGGCAAGGAACCATTTAAGGGCATAAACCCTGATGAGTGCGTTGCAGTAGGTGCAGCAATTCAAGCGGCAGTATTGACTGGCGAAGTGAAAGACGTATTATTGCTTGACGTTACACCATTATCACTAGGTATTGAAACCCTTGGTGGCGTATTTACAAAGCTTATAGATAGAAATACTACAATTCCTACAAAGAAGAGTCAAATCTTCTCCACTGCAGCAGATGGTCAAACAAGTGTTGAAATACACGTACTGCAAGGTGAAAGAGAAATGGCTGCTTATAACAAGACTTTAGGAAGATTCCAGTTATCAGGAATTGCACCGGCTCCAAGAGGAGTTCCACAGGTTGAGGTTACCTTTGATATAGATGCAAACGGTATTGCACACGTATCTGCAAAGGATTTGGGCACAGGCGCTGAGCAAAAGGTAACAATTACAGCAAGTACAAATTTAAATGATGACGATATACAAAAGGCAGTTAAAGAAGCCGAAATGTATGCAGCTGAAGACAAGAAGAGAAAAGAAGAGGTTGAGGCAAGAAATCAAGCGGACAGCTTGGTATATCAAACAGAAAAATCTCTTAAGGATTTAGGCGACAAGTTATCAAATGAGGATAAAGCAAAAATTGAAGCTGAGTTGAATAGAGTGAAGGAAGCGCTTAAGGGTACTGATACAGAAGCGATAAAGAGTACTACAGAAGAGCTTACAAAGGTATTCTATGAAATATCAAGCAAGGTATATCAAGCTGCTGGCGGAGCAGAAGGCGCAGGCCAAGGCCCACAAGACTTCAATGGAGCAGGCAACGATGAAACGATAGATGCAGACTACAAGGTAGAAGACGATAAATAATAAAAGATAAACAATGTTGACAATGTCACAGCCAAAGTAATACTTGAAGCTGTGCATTGTCAATTACTTTTGAGGTGGTGAGGGAATGGCGTCCAAAAGAGATTATTATGAAGTATTAGGCATTCATAAAGGTGCAAATGAAGAAGAAATTAAGAAGGCTTTTCGTAAGCTTGCGAAGCAGCATCACCCTGATGTAAACCAGGGCAATAAGGAATCAGAAGCAAAGTTTAAGGAAATCAACGAGGCTTACGAGGTTCTCAGTGATAAGGATAAAAAAGCAAAGTACGACCAATTCGGTCATGCCGGCGTAGATCCAAACGGCTTTGGCGGAGGTGGCGCAGGTGGTTTCGGAGGCTTTGAGGGTGGCTTCGGTGACTTTGGGGACATATTTGATATGTTCTTTGGCGGCGGCGGCGGAGGCGGTTTTGGCTCCAGCAGAAGCAAGAGCGGTCCTCGCAAAGGTGCGGATTTAAAATATGAGATAGAAATAGATTTTAAGGAAGCAGCTTTCGGCGTTCAAAAGGAAATTAATATCACCAGAAATGAAGCCTGCGATGAGTGTAAGGGCAGTGGTGCAAAAACCGGCAGCGCAGTAGAGACCTGCAAAAAGTGCGGTGGTACAGGAGAAGTAAGATATAACCAAAACACTGTATTTGGCAGAGTTGTAAATGTACGTCCCTGTGAAGACTGTCATGGTGAAGGGAAAATAATCAAGGAACCATGCCCGAAATGTGTAGGCAGAGGTACAGTAAGAAAGAACAGAAAGATCACCATCGATATTCCTGCGGGTGTTGACAATGGCTCTGTTATGCCTCTTCGTGGTGAAGGCGAACCGGGTGACAAGGGCGGACCAAAGGGTGACCTATACATCTACATTAGAGTAAAGCCCCACAGCCTATTCAAGCGTGATGGTATCAACATATTCTGTGAAATACCAATATCCTTTGTACAGGCAGCGATGGGCGCAGAGATACAAGTACCAACCTTGGAGGAAAAAGAGAAATTTGAGCTGCCAGATGGAACTCAAACTGGTACGACCTTCAAGCTGAAGGGCCAGGGAATACCTAGCTTGCGAAGCAAGGTAAGGGGAGATCTATATTTCACTGTTAAGGTTGAAACGCCCAAGAAGCTTAGCGATAAGCAAAAAGAGGCATTAAAGCATTTTGCAGACGCTATGGGTGAAGAGATCACAGGCCACGGAAAATCTTTCTTTGACAAGGTTAAGGACGCATTTAAATAGAATCCTTCTTTTATGGTGCCAGGCACCGATTTTTCAGGTTTTCCAAAGGGGCCTGAAAAATCGCGTGCCTGGCTTATTTATGCATATATTGCTAATTTATATCCAATTATATATAATAAATAAGATAAAAGTGCATACGAAAGGATGAGACCTATGAAATATATAGAAGTGCAGATTACTACAACTACAGAGGCTGCGGATGCCATATACAATATACTTATTGAGGCGGGTACAGCCGGCGTTGTGATAGAAGATCCCAATGACTTTAGCATGATGAATACCGACGAAAAGAGTTGGGATTATGTGGAGCAGGAACTGATAGATTCTCTTGGCACCGATGTCAAAGTGAAGGGTTATTTCCCCTGTGAAGAATATAATGATGACAAAATGAAGGAAATACAAAGACGAGTTCATCAGTTGGGTGAGTTCGGACTAGACAAAGGCCCGGGCGTAATAACAACCAAGGATGTATATGATGAAGATTGGGCAAACGCATGGAAGCAATATTATAAGCCGGTTAAGGCAGGGGAAAAAATCGTAATAAAGCCAACCTGGGAGGAATATCATGCTCAAGCAGGAGATTTGGTTATAGAAATGGACCCGGGTATGGCTTTTGGTACAGGAACACATGAAACAACTGTGATGTGCATAAAGCTATTGGAGAAATATGTGACCCCGGACAGTATCGTTTTTGATGTAGGCAGCGGCTCAGGAATTCTAGGCATTTCAGCAGTAAAGCTGGGGGCAAAGCATGTGGAATGTGTGGATATAGATAGTGTTGCATGTAAGGTTGCAAAAGAAAATGCTGCGCATAATAATGTAGTAGATAAGCTGGGTGTGAAGTGCGGCAATCTGTTGGATGTCATAAAGGAAAAGGCAGATGTCATAGTAGCCAACATCATTGCAGATATCATAATAGGCTTTACACCGGATGCTTGGAAGGCTATAAATCCGGGTGGAATATTCATTTCCTCCGGTATCATTAAAGATAGAAAAGATGAAGTGCTGGATAAAATATCAAGCAGCGGCTTTGAAGTGATAGAAGTACTTGAAATGGGCGAGTGGTGTGCCATAGCTGCAGGAAGGAAAGACAATGCATAGGTTTTTTGTTAAGCAGGAAAACATATATAGGGATGGCATAACGATTGAAGGCGAAGATGTACAGCATATTGCCAGAGTACTGCGACTTAAGGAAGGTGACAAAATAGTTCTTTGTGATCAAAGAGGTACAGACTATAATGTCGCGATTCAGGATATTTCAAAACACACCATAAAAACCAGTATTATTGATAAAGTGACCTCAAAGGGTGAGCCGTCTCTGGAGGTCGTGCTTTATCAAGGGATACCAAAATCCACTAAAATGGATATGATCATTCAGAAATGTACAGAAATGGGTATTACCAGAATCGTACCTGTTTTTACAGCTCGTACAGTTGTAAGGCTAGAGTCCGAGAAGGATGAAGCAAAGAAAGTGGCGCGATGGACCAAAATAGCAGAAGAAGCGGCAAAACAAAGTGCACGGGGTATTGTGCCTTTGATAGAAATGCCCATGAATCTTGAACATGCACTGAAGGACAGTAAAGCGTTGGACATTGTACTTATACCCTATGAATGGGAACGAGAGATGTCGGTAAAAGCTGCTCTGCAAGGCAAAGCACCCAAAAGTGCAGGTTTTTTCATTGGACCGGAGGGCGGCTTTGACACCTTTGAAATCGAATTGGCAAAGCAAAGCAATATCATACCTGTGACCCTAGGACATAGAATCATGAGAACTGAAACAGCAGGTTTGGCGATGCTTACATGCATGATGTACGAATACGATCAAATGAAGAGAAATGATTAATATACGTTGGAGGAAGTAACTTGAAGAAGGTAGCTTTTCAATACATGCACTGTTACGAATATGGGAGACCGTAAGTCCCGACAAATTATAAGACGAGCCCTAGACAATAATCCAGATGCGTTTATTGCTGTAGTAGGGTGCTATTCACAGATTTCCCCGGACAAGGTTATAGAAATTCAAGGGGTAAAGTTGGTGGTTGGTACCAATGAAAGAGCAAAGATTGTTGAATTAGTAGAATATGCCATGGACAAAGAAGAAAAAATCAACATGGTTTCCGATATCATGGAGGTCAGGGAATTTGAGGAAATGTCTATAAAGAACTATAAGAGCAGAACCAGGGCATTTCTTAAAATTCAAGAGGGCTGTGATCAATATTGCAGCTACTGCATCATACCCTATGCCAGAGGTCATATAAGAAGCCGCAGACCGGAGAGCATTTTGGAGGAAGTCAAGCAGTTGGCGCAGAATAAGTTTAAGGAAATAGTGCTTACAGGCATACATGTAGCTTCCTACGGCAGAGATCTAGGCAATACAAGCTTAATAGAGATTATTGAATTGCTGCATGAGGTAGAAGGTATTGAAAGAATCAGAATGAGCTCTGTAGAGCCCAAAACGTTAAATGATGAGTTTATTGAGAGACTGACCAAGCTGCCTAAAATTTGCAGACATTTTCATTTGTCTTTACAAAGCGGTTGTGATGCTACGCTCAAGAGAATGAATAGAAAATATACTACAGAGGAATATTTGCGAGTTGTAGACCGCTTGCGAGAAGTTTTCCCGGAGGTTGCCATTACCACAGATTTGATCGTAGGCTTCCCGGGAGAAACAGAAGAGGAATTCAAATGCACAGTTGATTTTATAAAAAGGGTGGATTTCAGCGGCATGCATGTTTTTAAGTTCTCACCGCGAGAAGGAACACCGGCAGCTGAGCATAAGAATCAAGTGTCACCTCAGGTGAAGGAACAAAGAAGCAAGATAATAACGGCCATTGCCCATGATAGAGAACTGACTTTTAAAAATAAATTTTTAAATAAGAAAATGGATGTTTTATTTGAGCATAAAGTTGAAGGGCAAAGCAGTATTTATGAGGGTTTAACAGATAATTATATAAGAGTATTTGCTGCATCAGAGCAAGATATCAAAGGCATAATTTTACCTGTAGAGCTTAAAGCTATAAAAGAAGACCATATTGAAGGTATGCTTGTATAAAAAAGATAGTAGTTTTATACAAATAAAATAATATATACGATTTATTTGCAGGATTTTATTTGTTCATGTTGAATATGTTAATATTCATACGGCTATTTTGTCTAATAAAGTAGTTGTTTTCATCCAATAATAAGGAGGTGAAAACTTTGCCGAATTGCATTTTTTGCAAGATCATTAATGGAGAAATTCCATGCAGCAAGGTATATGAGGACGAGAAGGTTTTAGCCTTTAATGATATTAATCCTGAGGCGCCTATTCATGTGCTGGTAATACCAAAACAGCATATTGAATCGGTTCTCGATCTAAATCAAGACAATATTTCGATTACTGTTGACATTTTTAATGCAATTAATAAAATTGCCAAAGAATTGGGTATTGATAAAGATGGGTTCAGAGTAGTTGCAAATACAGGTGTGAACGGTAATCAAACCGTTGCCCATTTGCATTACCATATACTTGGAGGAAGAAGTTTACAATGGCCTCCAGGATAAATAAGTGAGTGGGTTGACATACAGTGGATAAATAATGTATAATTATTTGAGTGTGTTTTATTCCCACTATCTAAAACAGTATGTTAATACGTGCTGTAAGCATTGTTACCAGCGGAGGGAGGGAAATTAGATGTCTGAAATCAGAGTTGGTGAGAACGAAACTCTAGAAAGTGCATTAAGAAGATTTAAGAAGAAATGTGCAAGAGCTGGAGTTTTGGCAGAGGTTAGAAAAAGAGAGCACTATGAAAGCCCAAGCGTAAAGAGAAGAAAGAAATCTGAAGCTGCAAGAAAAAGAAAAACAAAATAAAGAAGGTTGATATTAATGTCCCTCAAGGAAGTTTTACAGCAAGACCTTAAAACTGCAATGAAAGAAAAGGACAGCATTAGGAAAAGTGTAATCACCATGACTAGAGCTGGCATATTGCAGATTGAAAAGGATAAAAAGATAGAGCTTGATGACGAGGGGGTCATTGAGGTTATTGCCAAAGGAGTGAAGCAGCGT
>JAQSYD010000162.1 GCA_029256325.1 Clostridia bacterium | reverse complement strand
AGATATTACCGAAATCGATGCAGGACAAAATAAGATCAACTTACAAAAGCACGATATCGTCAGGCTTGTTAAAGGAGTTACATCGGCAGTGGCGACATATATCAAGAAGCATAATATCAGGCTGAAATTTCATAGTGATATAACGTGTAGAATGATTGCTTGTGATGGGTATAAAATTGAAAGAATTATTTTAAATCTGCTTTCAAATGCAGTTAAATTCAATCCTACGGGAGGAGATATACAAGTAAGCCTGTGGGAGAAGTGTGGAAAGATTATGATCAGTGTACGGGACACCGGTATTGGTATACCTAAGGATATGAAAGATACTATTTTCGATAGATTTGTTCAGGTTGATCAGAGTACATCTCGACTTCGAGAGGGAAGCGGTATAGGCTTGTCTATCGTAAAAGCTTTTGTTGAACAGCATAATGGTGAAATTGAACTTATAAGTGTTGAAGGTCAAGGTAGTGAATTTATCTTATCACTACCTACAGATTTAAATGCTTGTGAAGAAGGAACATCATGGATATCTACAGAATATAGGTGTTATGAAAAAATAAAGATGGAATTTTCTGATATATATGACAATATATAAATAGGAGCGATATTATAACCATTTCAATAGTTAAAAAAGTAACTATCCCGGATTTACAATAAATAAAATAGGATTCGCAAAAATGATTTGTGCATTCCATGAAATATAAACGCTGAACACAAAACATATAGTTTCCTGAGGTTCTCGTGTCAAAGAAAAGAAAAATGATATCACTTGCTTTGGGAGGTTTTTATGAAGGAGCTAATATTTGGCCTAATTGGTGGAACAGCTTTGCTTATGTATGGCGTGGACAAGATGGGAGAAGGGTTGGAAAAGGCATCAGGCCCTATGATGAAGAAGATGCTTTCCTTCTTTACAGGCAGAGTATGGAGTGCTTTTTTGGTTGGGATTGTGTTAACTGTGCTGGTGCAGAGCAGTACAGCTATTACAGTATTAACAGTAGGTTTTGTAAATGCCGGTTTAATGAAGCTGCCTAATGCAGTGGGAATCATTTATGGCGCTAATATTGGTACTACAATTACTGCACAGCTTATGGCCTTCAGCTTTAAGTTTAAATTGACAGAAATAGCTTTGCCGATTCTTGGAGTAGGCTTCTCAATTGCATATTTTGCTAAGAACAAAACAGCAAAGAACATTGGCGATGCATTAATGGGCTTTGGGATGATGTTCTTAGGTTTGAAGATCCTAAACTCAGGCATCCCTTTTATGAAAGAGAGTGAAACCCTGAGGTTCTTCTTCGAAAATTATGCAGCGATTCCACTGATTGGTATATTGCTTGGTGCTGTAGCAACAGCTTTGGTACATAGTAGTGCTGCAACAGTCGGTTTGGTTATGGTATTGGGGCAGGCAGGCTTAATCAGTTTGGATACCGCAATATTGATCATGCTGGGAGATAACATCGGTACCTGTATAACTGCGCAATTAGCAAGTTTGACAGGCAATATACATGCACGTAGGACGGCTTGGGCACACACCTTATATAATATTTTCGGCGTGTTGATGGTAGCCATCATATTCACTCCCTTTGTTTGGTTGATTGAAACTGCTACAAGCTATATGGCAGTTACCTTCGGCTTTGGTAGTGGTATAGAAGCTCAAATAGCAAATTCTCATACATTATTTAATATAGTTAGTGCAATCATATTTTTACCTATTACAAAATACTATGTTGCATTCCTTGAGAAATTCATTAAAAGCAAAGGTCACGATGATGACTATAGAATACAATACTTGAATAAATTGCTGCTGGATAACCCTTCCTCTGCATTCAGAGCTTCAATGTCTGAGATAATCAGAAGTGCAGAAATTGCGAAGAAGATGGTAATACATACCATGGAAGGCTTATATGGACATGAGCCAAAGAAGCTTGAGCTGGTACACAAGGATGAGCTAATTTTAAATAGCCTTCAAAGAGATATAACTGCATATATTGTAGAAATTTCTAAGAGGTCCTTGTCTGATGATGAATCCGTTATGGTTCCTTCCATGGTCAATGTAATAAACTATATAGAAAGAATTGGAGACAGATCAGAAGACTTGGTTGATTTGATTACCGTAGCACAGGATAGGAATATTAAATTTAGTCATAATGCCCTAACAGGCTTGAAAGAGCTGGAAGATATGGTTATGAACATGTACAATGATGCAATACAGGCTATGATGGATGGTGATATTGAGCGGGCGAAAGAAACATGTAAAATAGAGATTGAGGTTGATGAACTTTCAAAGAAGCTTGCTGATGCACACCTTGTAAGATTGGAACAGAACAAGTGCAGTGTTGAAGCGGGTGTTATATATCTAGATATCGTAACTAATTTTGAAAGGATAGGAGATCATATATACAAGCTTTGCTTGAATTTAATCAATGGATTGCAAGGCAGCGCAAAAGAAGACAGAGCACAAGCATAAAAAGTAAAACTCTCTTTGTAAGAACGAAGAGAGTTTTTGATTGGGGAAAAATCAATAGGAATAAGGTATAATGGAATTGTATTACAGAATCGATGTCATATTGAACTGCAAGAGGTGAGAAATTGAACAAGCTGACAAACAGACTCATTGTTCTATCCTTTGACGGATTATCTTCCTTAGATTTTGAATATATAAAGACACTGCCTCATTTCAGTAAGTTTATCAATAGCGCAGGATATTGCAGTCAGGTATATAGTATATACCCTACCCTAACTTATCCTGCTCATGCTACAATAGTGACCGGGAAATACCCAAAGAACCACGGCATCATTAATAACACCATACTTCAGCCGGGCAATGAAGACCCGGACTGGTACTGGCATCGTAAGCACATAAAAGGGGATACCCTGTATGATTTAGCCATAAATGAAGGGATGCGCACAGCAGCGCTGCTTTGGCCAGTAACAGCAAAATCAAGAATCAAATACAACATGCCTGAGATATTTGCCAATAAACCTTGGCAAAATCAGATATTGGTTTCTCTGCTAAATGGTTCGCCTTATTACCAATTTTGCATGAACCAGAAATTTGGACATTTACGGGAAGGTAAAAAACAGCCTGCATTGGACAACTTCACCCATCAAAGCTTGTTGTTTACACTTAAGAATCACCTGCCGGAGCTTATCTTGGTGCACTATACTGATTTGGATACCATGAGACATTATAATGGTTTCCATTCTGACACAGCCTTTGAAGCACTGAAAAGACATGATGTCAGATTAGGCGAAATAATAGCCGCCTTAAAGGAAACAGGTACATATGAAGATAGCACAATCGTAGTGTTGGGAGATCATAGCAGCTTAGACGAGGATAAGGTTATCAATCTGAATGTGCTTTTCAAGGAAAAGGGCTGGATTTTAAAAGAGAAAAGTAGGCAAATAACCTATGATGTAATATGCAAAAATTGTGATGGTTCAGCTTATGTTTATTTAAAGGACAATCAAAATAAGCAGCTTAAATCTGAGGTCCGTGCGGTGATAGAGCACTTTAACAGTCAATACAGCTGTATAGAAGCAATTCACACAGCGGAGGAAGCTGCAAGGCTGGGGGCAGACCCCAATTGTGCATTTATGTTGGAGGCTCAGAAGGGTTATTATTTTCTGGATGATATGGAGGGTTCGGCTATAAGGCAAATTCAGCCGGGAGAAGCAGGTAATGTGCCTCATATAACGATAAACACCCACGGCTACTCTCCTTTCAAAGAAGACTACACAACAATTTTCATTGCATCAGGTAAAGGAATAAAAAAGGGTGCAGTTATCAATAAGATGAGTCTGATAGATGAAGGACCCACCATGGCAAGACTTCTCGGTCTAGCGCTAAAGGAAGCCGATGGCAAGGTTCTAACTGAACTTTTAGATGAATAATCAGGGGGTAAAACAATGGAGTTCTTATTACAGGGTTTGGCTTTAGGGCTAGCATATGTTGCACCTATAGGCATGCAAAACATTTATGTAATCAACACGGCGATTAGTAAAAGCAAGCTGCGTGCGTATCAGGTCGCTTTTATCACTATATTTTTTGACATCACTTTAGCCTTGGCTTGTTTCTTAGGAATAGGCGCTTTGCTGTCAAGGTATGAGATTGTTAAATTGGCTGTATTGCTGCTGGGAGGACTTGCAGTTATATACATCGGGATACAGCTGATTAGAAGTATTCCGAATATGAAACGTGACGTTGACATCAATAAAACGCTGCTTCAGGTGGCTATTACTTGCTTTACTGTGACGTGGCTCAATCCGCAGGCTATTATTGACGGATCCTTGCTATTGGGCGGAATGAGAGCATCCTTGCCAGGGGTGGCAGCAAATTTATTTATTATAGGTGTGTGTATTGCATCCTTCACGTGGTTTACAGTCTTAACAACCATTGTATCGGTGTTTAAGCATAGCTTCAATGAAAAAGTCATCAGATGGATAAATATAATTTGTGGAGTGGTTATAATATACTATGGAACAAAGCTGGTCTACACTTTTATAAATACGATTTTATTGTAACGTTATAACACGGGCAGACACGGAAACCTGCCCATACCAGGTATTTACGCAAAGATATTGTGGATATAGAATTGGCAGGTGATACAATGGAAGAAAAAATATTGGTGGTAGATGATGAGGTTAGCATAGCAAATGCAATTGCTTATGGGCTGAAAAAAGAAGGCTACAAAGTGGAAACGGCCTTCGATGGTCAGCAGGCCTTAGATAAAATAAAGCTTTTTCAACCACAGATATTAATATTGGACGTTATGATGCCAAAGCTAAATGGGTTTGATGTATTGAAAAGCATCGGAAACCGCAAAGGCATGGGCGTTGTAATGCTGACAGCCAAAAATGAGATTTTTGATAAGATACTTGGTTTGGAGTTGGGCGCGGATGACTATATGACAAAGCCCTTTGATATGCGAGAGCTTATGGCTAGAATAAAGTCTCTTATCAGACGTTTGGAAGCTGCTGCAGATGACAGCTTGGGAAATGAGGAGATACTTATCGGTCAGCTTCATTTGATGCTTCCACAAAGAAAGGTACTGTGACTATGTGGGCGGTACCAGGACAGTAGATATTCATGTGCAGAGAATTAGAAAAAAACTTGGCGCGCCCTATCAGGATATTGTCCAAACCATACATGGTGTAGGCTACAAGGCTATAGGAGGCTTTGATGAGAACCAGTATTAAATATAAAGCTGTGCTGTTCCTTGCATTGCTGCTCATACTCACTTTGGGTATATCCAGTTATTTAGTGCTGAGAGGTATTGCGACGAATCAGCAGCAGAGATATGAAAGCCAGCTGGCTCAACAAACTCAACTGGCAAATCTATATATCAGGCAGGATTATGCAAAAACAACAGATACAGCAATAGATGCCTTTATGAGGGGTAAGGGCTATGAATTGACAAGACAAATAGGTCAGTTGACTGCTACGCATGTGAAACTTTATGATATGAGAGGACAAGAGATAGGAAACTCTTCTCCCGGGCTTAACAGTGTGGATGTAAAGGAAGTATTGGAATATGCACTTCGTGGGAAGATAAGCTATCAGATAAGCGGACAATCCCTGTACTATCTAGCTCCTGTCATCATTTCAAATAATCAAGTCGGTGTGATACAGCTTTATTATGCAATGGAGGAAGATCATCAGTTTTATCGCACCATTGAAAACCTTTTTATAAGCATAGGAAGTATTATATTTATCATGAGCTTTATACTGGGATATTTATATTTTGGCAGGATGGCAAATATTATTCGCAGCTTGAAGCTTGCTGTCGACAATGTTAAGCTAGGCAACTATAGAGAAATTCCTGTGGTAAAGCAAAAGGATGAGCTAGGCGCACTAAGACAGGGCATATACTTTATGAGCAGTCAGATTGAAGAGAACATAAAGGGTATGAAGGAGGAACAGCAGAAGCTTACACTGGCAGTGGAAAAGCTTAGGGCTTTGGAGCAGCAGCAGAGGCAGTTCATAGGAAATGTTACCCATGAATTCAAGACACCTCTCACTGTAATAAAAGCATATATAGATTTGATGGATATGTATCCTGATGATGAAAAGCTGGTACAGGATGCAAAAGAAAATATAGGCAAAGAAACACAGCGACTGCATGATATGGTGGAGAAAACCCTGCACTTGGCTGCTTTGGAGAAATACGAATTTGAGCTTGATATGCAAAGCCTTCAATTGGATGAAATATTGCTGGAGATTTGTGACAGAATGGAGGGCAAGATTCAAAAACAAGGTTTGCAGTTATATCGGGAACTAGAACCCATAAAGATTTATGGGGATCGAGAAAGTATGTTTCAGATTTTTGTTAATTTAGTAGATAATGCAATTAAGTACAACAATCCAAAGGGAAAAATAGTTATTAAGAGTTTTATGAAAGACAATGATGCAAATATTGAAATTCAAGATACAGGCATAGGCATTCCCATGGAATTGAAGGATATGATTTTTGAGCCCTTTTATACGGTAGACAAAAATCGTTCCAGACAATCAGGTGGAACAGGCTTGGGACTAGCCTTGGTAAAACAGATGGTGGAAAAACAGCATGGTTCAATTTCTATCATTGACAGGAAGGAGCAAGGCACGAGCTTCTTAATAAAATTCCCGCTGCAACAATAAAATTTACATCATTGAAACATTTGGAGATATTTTTGAAACAACAGACTGTTATCATATGAATATAAAGTGACAGGAGGAGCAGAAATGAAAAAGCAGATTGCAGCAGCGATGATGGGAATGATATGTTTTGGAGCCTTAACAGCTTGTGCGCCGCAAAAGCCCGCAGACCGCACCATTATAAATAAAGACGGCAAACAGATTGTGGTGGTTGAAGACAAGCAAAGCATCAAGGAAAAGGAAGTTGCATTGGATAAGATCATGAGTATTGAGGGTATTAGAGTATTGGACTGGATTAGTGAAGATATCATACTGATCATGAAGGACAATGAAAGCATGCCTCAAATACAAACAGAGGGCGGCTTAGTTTATCCAAAGAATTTTTATGAATATCATATTAAAACCAATGAGGAAAAGCTTATTGCAGATTCTGAAGTGAACATGCTAGGCGGTGTTCTCTCACCGGATAAAAGGCACATTTTTTATAGAGAAGGTGTAGAGGAAAGTCTTACAGGCTTTATTTTAAATAGAGAAACAGGTAAGAAGACGCAAGTTACCAAAACAGATCATATCAGTTTTTACGAAGGAAGATGGATAGATAATGATACAGTCATATTTGCATCCTTCCCGGAAGGCAAAATCTATACAGCAGATGTAAATGGGAAGATTACAGAAATTCCTGTTCGGCAAAAAGGAATGTTAAACAATGCAGTAAAGCTAGGCAGCAGTATTTACTATACAACAATTGACGGCAGACTCTATGTACAAGAGCAGGATAAGGGCGAGAAGGATACAAAGCAGCTAGGGGAGAATGTACTTTGGCTCATACCTTCACCTGACATGACCAAGTTTGCTATAGTGAAGCGTACGGCGGAAACGGAAATGACCCTTTATATTACAGATCTAAAGGGTAAAGAGTTAAAGACTTTATCAAAAGCTACACAAATATATGGGACCAACTGGAGCCCTGATGGAAGTGAAATTGCTTATTCCACTATGAATATGAACAGCTTTTTATGGGGAATATTTGTTGCAGATACAGAGCGCGGTGATATTGTTCAAATTGCAACTGATTTTCAAAATGTTGCAGATCCTTTGAGATGGAGTCCCTCCGGTAAACAAATATCCTCAACAGACATTAAAGTTGAGGAAACCGGCTACAAGGTGATAACAAATTTATTGCAGTTAAAATAGTACTATATTTATTAAATTGAATATTATATACAAATAATTATGAGAAATTTCTGAAATATGGTAATATATGATAAGGAGTACGCAAAGTACTCTTTGTTTTTTGGGGGGGTAATATTTATGAAAAAGCTAACCAACAACATATACTATATTCCACACAAATCAGATACTGACAGACCTGTAATCGGACTGGTGAATGGCAGCAAGTACAGTCTTGTTGTTGATGCAGGAAATTCACCTCATCATGCAAGAGAAATTTTAGAGGAAGTGGATCAGCTTGGGGTCAATAATGTCAAGTATCTTGCCATTACTCACTGGCATTGGGATCATGTATTTGGCATTCATTATATGAATCTACTTACCATATGTCATCAGCTTACGGATAAGAAGCTAAAATGGATGCAGCAGCTTGAATGGGACGACAAGGCACTGGATGAAAGAGTCGCATCCGGTGAAGAAATCGAGTTTTGCAGCTCCATGATTAAGAAGGAAATGCCTTCAAGGGAAGGCTTGATATTGAGGAATGGAGATATTACCTTTGACAGCAAGCTGGAAGTAGACTTAGGTGGAGTAACCTGCATAATAGAAAATGTCAAAGGAGATCACGGGGAGGATTCCTGCATTGTTTATATTCCCTCTGACAAAGTAATGTTTCTGGGAGACTGTATGTCACCTGACTTTTATAGCGGTGCCCGTAGTTACTCCCATAAGGTTGTAGATATGATAAATAAAATAACACAATATGATGTGGATACATATATAGCAGCTCATGATGAGCCCCTTGAAAAGGAAGAGGTTCATCAGTACTTTAACGAGCTGATAGCAATAGAGAAACTAACTAGAGATATTGCTAATTTGGAAGCTGCGATTGAGGTCTTTAAGAAGGAATATATGAGAGATCCCATTGAAGATGAGATGGATACCCTTCAATGCTTTGTTAATGGAAACCTTAAGTAAATTTTATATAGCTGAATTAATAATACCAAATTGTTTAAGCTGAGGATAATATGAACCAGATGTAAATAGAAAAAGGGATGGGAAATTATGTAGGTAAAGTGCCTGCACTTGCAAAATATCGCTATTATAGCGGTATTTTTTGCTTTACCAAACTATGTGTTGTGGTAAAATGTAGATATATGAATTTCTGTAAGAATCAGGAGACTATTCGTGATAAATAAGTTTATAAATATAGTAAAGCAGGAGGCTGTGTTTTTTATTGCAGTCGCAGCCACAGCAGGTACCTGTTTGTTTAGATTGCCTGACTTAGGTTCAATAGACTGGAAGGTGATTGCGGCTCTTTTTAATCTTATGCTGGTAAGCTTAGCCTTAGAAGAGTACAAGCTATTGGACAAAATTGCAATTAAAGCTTTGGTGAGCTTTGGAAATACCAAAAGAATCACTGCTGCTATGATTGTTACAACAGCACTGATTGCTATGCTGATTACAAATGATGTAGCGTTGATAACAGTAGTTCCTTTAACCATAGTTATGGCAAAAAAGGCAGATTTTGATCCTTATGAAATGATAATACTTGAAACTGCAGCAGCGAACATAGGCAGCAGCTTAACACCCTTTGGCAATCCGCAGAATCTTTATCTTTATGAGTTTTATAAGATTCCAACTTTGGAATT
>JAQSYD010000161.1 GCA_029256325.1 Clostridia bacterium | reverse complement strand
ATCAGCTGATGCAATTTATTGGTTGGAAAGCTTGGGCGCTGACTTGTCAAACATATCAAGATCAGGTGGTGCAAGTGCTGACAGAATGCATACAGCACCTGAAGGAGCAGCAGTAGGAAGCTACCTGATGGGTGTATTTGAAGAAAATGTGAAAAAACTTGGTATAGATGTTCGTTTAAATACAAAGGCTGTTGAGATCCTTTCTGAGGGTAATAAGGCAACGGGTATTGTAGTAGAAACTTCAGAGGGACAAAAATATACCATAAATGCGAAGGCAGTAATCGTTGCAAGCGGCGGTTTCGGGGCTAGTCAGGAACTGGTAACAAAGTATAAACCGGAATTAAAGGATTTTGGAACAACAAATCAGCCAGGTGCAACAGGTGATGCATTTGCTTTGGTAGAAAAGCTAGATGTAGCTTTAGTTGATATGGAGCAAATTCAAACTCATCCCACTGTAGTTCCTGTAAAGAATGAAATGATTACAGAAGGTGTTAGAGGAGAAGGCGCAATTCTTGTGAACAGAGAAGGAAAGAGATTCGTCAATGAGCTAGAAACTCGTGATGTTGTTTCTAAGGCAACATTGAGTCAAGAAGGAAAAACAGCTTTCCTGATATTTGATCAACATATTGTTGATAATATGGCTGCAATTAAAAAGTATAAGAATGCAGGCTTGCTAAAGGAAGCGGCATCTATAAAGGAATTGGCAGAACAAATCGGCGTGAATGCTGAAGAGCTTGAAAAGACAATCAACACATACAACGGATATTTCAAAGCAAAAGAAGATAAAGAGTTTGGCAGAAGAGTACTCGCTGGAGAGCTTGCAACAGCACCTTTCTACGCTGTAGAAGTTGCACCGGCAATACACCATACAATGGGTGGAATCAAGATAAACACAAATGCAGAAGTAATAAACAATTCAGGCAATGTAATAGAAGGACTCTTTGCAGCAGGTGAAGTTACCGGCGGAGTACATGGCGGCAACAGAATAGGCGGCAATGCAGTAGCTGATATTACAATATTCGGTAGAATAGCAGGCAAAAATGCAGCTGGTTTTGTAAAATAGATAGAGGTTCCCCCTCTTAAAGCAGACTTGGTACATATAGTACCAGGTCTGTTTTTATCTGTAATTAAGAATAAGAAAATTCTGCAGGTATTAAGAAATAATATAAGAGAGTCTGCTAGGATTGTATAGTAGAAGATTTATCATTTAATAAAATCTTAAGTACTGTATTTTAGGATGAATACAAAAAAATGTTATGTGGTGAATTGTATGGAGTGCGCTTGTACATAATAAATTTAATATAATTCATGATGTAAACAAAATGAATATTCACATAAAAATTAGATGCTTAGAGGGGTGATAACATTGACATGGCATGAATTTTTATATGGAGCAAAAGAAATACCCTTTTGGGCGTTATCATTAAGGGTAGTAATATTATACTCTTTCCTTGTTTTTGCTACAAGATTTATGCGGCAACGACAGATTGCCATACTTGCAGGGCATAACTACCTTGTTGCGGCAGGTATTGTAAGTCTTGCAGCAGTAAGAATGGTAAACCCGAATACTTCTCTTGTATCAGGGATCGTGATAATCCTTTTATATGCAGCTGCTAACATTTTCATATCATTTTTGGATGTAAAAGTTCCCCGGCAGGTTGATCGTCATGCAATTATTTTGATTGAAAACGGCAAATTCCTGAAGGACAATATGAAGGACGCTCGAGTGACAATAGATAATCTATTAGGGCAGTTAAGGCTAAAGAATATATTCAGTCTATCAGACGTATCTCGCGTATTAGTAGAGCCTACAGGGAAGATTAATGTAGTGAGAAAGCAGTCCGTGCTGCCTATTACAAGAGAACAAATGAAGCTTCCCTTGAAAAATGTAGGTGTGCCAACAATTTTAGTTTATGATGGCAAAGTCCAGGAGGATGACCTGAAAAACCTTGGCTTAGATATGGAATGGCTGGACAATAAAATGAAAGAAAAGGGATTTGTGCAGGTAAAGGATATTTTTCTTGCAGTGCTCGAAGGTGATGGGACACTTCATATTAGCGTATAACAGGAGGTGATAGATTGGAAGGCATATGGAATTCTGTTGAGGAGCTAAACACATGGGGCTTTGCTTTAAGGACAATTATTGTAGGATTAATGCTGTACATCGCTGGACGTTTTATCCCACATAGGGCTGGAGGACAATATGCAGGGTTTGATTTTACATTTTTCTGGATGATGGGAGGATTGATCGCATCTCCTTTGTTTGATCCCAAGATTAACTTTAGCAATACCATCATTGCAGCAATTACTATTTTTATTACACATTATATTATTTCATATTTATCCATTAAATCACGGGCTTTTGAAAGAGTGGTACATGGAAAAGCTGAAATACTTATATTAAAAGGGCAGATACAAAAGAAGAACATGCTAAAGTCACTATTGCCAATAGAGATGCTTTTAGCACAGATGAGGGAAATAGATGTATCAAATATTGCAGAGGTTGATACGGCAATCCTTGAAACCGGGGGAAGGGTGAGCGTACTAAAAAAGGGAGAATATGCACCAGTTACACCGAAGGATATGAATATACCGGTAGTTGAAGGAGGACTTCCTGTAATACTAATAAATGATGGCAAGATAATAGATAAAAACTTAAAGTATTTAGGATATGATCAGAAATGGTTAAAGGACCAGCTTTATAAATATGGGGTAGAAGATATCAAAAGTGTGTACCTTGCTACAATTGACGGAGCAGGGCAAATATATTATTCAACGATGTAATTAAATGGAGGGAAGTTTATGCTTACTGAACAGGAAATCATTAATAATGCCTTAAAGGAAATGCTTAGTTTGGAGGATTTAACAGCTCAAAAATATGCAGATATAGCGCAGCAGATTACAAAGCCCGAATTGCATAATCTGTTAAAAGGTATGGAAATGGCGGCGCGTAACAACTATCAGTCTCTTTTGCAAAAAATGAATATGAACCAAATTAACTAAAAAAAGGAGTGGAAGTATGAATGATATAAATAGGCTGGATGATATGCTCCATGCCGAGATAGCAAATCAATCCATGTACAACAAATATATGATGGAAATACAAGACCCTGAATTAAGACAAATGCTTACCCAGATGAGAGATGGGAAAATGCAGCAAATTACACAGCTTCAACAAGAGATAAAGAAAATGACAGTTGGACAATAAAAAATACTCTTCATGGCAGAAATCGTATGATTCCTCACGAATTTAATTGGGTTCTCGTCCCAAACGATATTATTAGAAAGTAAGTTTGGGACGGGCACTGCTTAACTTAAGCATTTCTTAACACCGTAATAAACCCATCAAGTAATTGGTGACTTACCTGAAAGCCTTTACCTTGGTAGAAATTCAATGCATTATCATTTCCGTTTGACACAAAGATAAAGAGGTCATTTATCGATTTAAATGAGTTTAACCATTCCATTGACTTTTCAAATAGGACACTTCCGATACCAGCATTACGATAGCCTTCTTTTATATAAAATTGTGAAAGACAACCTACGTCATTGCCCTTAACAGAATCAAAGTCAAAAAAATCTACAGGTTTTAGTGTAGCGAATCCACCAGAATAGGTATTTTTTAAAGAAATATTGCTATAGGCATACCCAATAATTTCGTTTTCATCCTTCGCTGCTATAATAAAATTAGCTTTAGCACTTTCAACAGATGGAATCAATCTTGTTTCAAAACTCATGTTATCAAACCATTCAGGATGTATAAGGGCTTTAGATTTTTGATAAGACATCAATTCATTACATAAATCCTTAATACAAGCAATGTCGTTATCAGAAACGATTTCATAATGTATACTCATAAAAATCTTCCTTTCTCAAAAAAACATATTTTACTGAACACTCAGCTTTGATATCATTATATCAGGAACTATTATAATGACAAGTAGGCAGTATGATCTGTTCAATAACCTGATAAATAGGTGACAGGCACCAGTTTTTCAGGTTATAGAAAAAGAAAATAAGTGAAGGGAGTAATCATGGAAGAAAACAAAATTACATTTAACTCAATTGATGAATACATCTTGCAATTTTCTCAAGAGGTTCAGGAAATATTAAAAACCTTAAGAAGTGTTATAAAAGACTCGGCACCAGATGCCAAAGAAAAGATAAGCTATCAAATGCCTACTTTTGATTTACATGGAAATCTGGTACATTTTGCTGCCTATAAAAATCATATAGGATTCTATCCAGCACCCAGTGGGATTGAGGAATTTAAAGATGAACTGTCAATATATAAAGGAGCCAAGGGATCAGTGCAGTTCCCTATAGAAAAGCCGCTGCCTTATGAATTAATAAGCAAGATCGTCAAATTTAGAGTTGCTGAAAATACAATGAAGGTGGAAAGTAAGTTGAAAAAGAAGAGATAGTTCTGTTAAGTTTTAAAGAGTAGAGCAGAATAATGATAAAGACCTCTGCTGAGTAAATTCAAGCAGAGGTCCTTTCATATAAAGATAGATTATTTAATATAGCCACGATGATAAAAATCTATTTGCTATAATAAAGATAGAATGATGTTTCACTAATAGATAATTTAGACTAAAATTTTAAAATAACTTCTATAAGGGGGAAATACTGTTATGAGAGAAAAAACCGTCAGCTACATATATTTTGTTGCAGGAATTTTAAATATAGCCACTTCAATATTTTATTTCAGTGCAAATAGAATATTATTTGGAATTACTTATTTGTTTTTAGCCATAACGTTTATTTCACTGGGGATGAGCTATAGAAATAAGCTTAAATAGATTTATATATCAAATACAATATTCCGTTCATTAGAATCTCATTAATAAGCTTTTATAAGCTGTGCATGATGAGACTAGCTTCAACTTGTCTCATCATATTACTATATTGTTATTTATAAAATCATTACTGCAACAATGACTGTTGCGATAAATCCTACAGATACAGGTATGATGTTTTTTCTAACCAGCTCCGCAGGCTCTACGCCGCATATTGCTGCTACAGGAATAACGCCCCAAGGGATGATTGTTCCGCCGCCTACCCATATAGCAGAAATCTGACCAAGAGCTGCAAGTCCTTCTTTGCTGATGTTTATAAGACCTGTAATGCCCCCTATAAGTGCCTGCATGATAACTACGGGGAATTTTGACAGCGGTACTCTATCAGCAAGATAGACACCGATATCTGTTAATAGTCCTGTAGCGTTAGGACCCAGTATCTCCTTTGCCATTCCTTCACTTCCAAGGAAAAAGAAAGCACCTATTACGATTACCGGAGCAAATATCTTTATTCCAAAGATAAAGCCATCTCTTATATATTCAGTAACCTTTTCAAAGGAATTCGAGAGCTTATGCTCAATAATCGTTACCATTGCCATTATGATAACGGCGGTGCCACCCACAAGCGCAGTAGCATCTCCACCTCGCAGCTTAAACTTAAACATTAAATATGCATCAAATAAGAAGGCAACAGGAGTAGCAATAGCTACAAAGATAGTGCCTGATGAAGGCTTCGTAATAGAATTTGAAGTTAGCTCAGCCGTTGCTACAATTTCTACATGCATATTTTTTAAGTCTTTTCTCATCATTAAAAATGAAGTTACAACGGTCACTATGCTCATGGTTAACCAAAGCGGCAAGCTTGCACTTAGTATGGAGCTGGCATTTTCAAAACCTGCAGCCTTTGCCGTTATGTCCGGTGCTCCTTGTATGAAAAAATCACCGGATAGTGCTATGCCATGACCAAATAAATTCATAGCGGCGGCAGCCCAAACTGCTGGCAATCCAGTCTTCAGTGCTGCCGGAAGCATGATTGCTCCAACTAATGCGATAGCAGGGGACGGCCAAATGATAAAGGAGACCGTTGTCATGACAAGTCCAAGACTCCAAAAGGCTATGTTCCTGTTTATCATGAGCTTTTTTATTGGGCTCATCATCAGCTTATCGGCTCCTATATCACCAAGCGCCTTAGACATGGCAACAACAAGGGATATGATAACTATAATTCCTAAAAATTCTTTCCCTGCAGCTATAATAGCATTGAATATAACCTGTACAGCTGTAAGTACGCTTCCAGAGGAAGCAAGGCCTATCATAAACAACCCTATGATACAAGGTAGCACAGTATCCTTTCTAAAAGACATTGTTAATATGATTACAAAAACCATTATTATATAAATGTAGTGAAGTATCCCAAGTGAATCCATTGTTTTCCCCCGATCATAATTTATTTGAAAATATGTTTATTAAACCGCATTCTTCAACACGTCTTGTAATTTCTGCTGAATCCATGATATATGTGCCAGATTGTTTCATTCTCTCAAAATATACTGAACCTGAGAAGGTATATTTCTTTGACATTCCTTCCGGTTTTGACATTCTTTCTTTCACATAAGCGATAGCATCTCCTGTGGAAAGACTTTCAGGCAGCAAAAGCAGTTCTTTACCTAAAGCATGTCTTACACTGTTATGTCCGGCCAAGGTTCCTGTTACAATAGCTTCAGTATGTCCAACTAACAGACCTGCTTTTTCTCCACAGCAGAACAGATTATCAACCCCTTCAACCTGGAGGTGATTATCTCTAGGTGCCATTGCAAAATATCTCATGGAATTGCCTTTTCCACCGGAATATGGGTCTTCGTATCTTGCGTTTTCAAAGCCTGGAATCATTCTTAAAGTTTCAAGCTTATAATAGGGTGTCATAAGCTTTGCATGGCCGGTATCCAAGAGTACAATGTTATCCTTGAATTCAGGAAGAGCATACTGCTGACATGCCTTTACTTCAAGGTGATCCTCAACAAGCTCCTGAGGAAGTGGTATAACTGCAACACCATTCTCATTAAGCTCTCTTTGAATTTCTTCTGAAAGTGATTCTTTATATAGCTTGCAGGAGCCGCTCATAGCACCTATGGAGCCATCTGCTTTTGTACCCATAGATTCTTTTATATTGGCAAGGCCCGTAATACTTACTCTGCCTCCGAAGCTTGGACATCTTAATATGCACATGGCACAGCCATTGCCATATTTAATGCAGTTATTCATAGGGCCTGCGGTACCTGTTGCATCAATAAATACATCACCTTCATATATAGTGCCGTTTTCATCTTTAACATTCAATATTTTCCCGTTATGAAGCTCTAGATCTGAAATACGCATATTAAATAATATTTTTATGCCCAAGCTTGTCATATGCTCTAGAACCTCACCGTGGGTTTTGGCAATATCATAGAGATTTGCATGCTTGTGGCCTGGGAAGTCTATATTCGTATGCCTTGCTGATTTATCACAAATTTCAAAAAGATCACCACCGCCCATTGCAATAATTTCTTCTGTTGCAGTATATCTGCCATTGTTTCTCATGATACCGCCGACGAGTCCTGTACCAAGAAGCATATCC
Organism: Clostridia bacterium; assembly: GCA_029256325.1. Classification (GTDB taxonomy): domain Bacteria; phylum Bacillota; class Clostridia; order Lutisporales; family Lutisporaceae; genus GWB2-37-7. The sequence continues at coordinate 1,487 of JAQSYD010000161.1, read as the reverse complement.
GTTCTTTCCAGAACGATGACCTCTGCACCTGCTTTTTTAGCACTTATGGCTGCTGCACAACCAGACCAGCCGCCTCCAACTACAATTACTTTTTTCATAATAATCCTCCAAAAATTAGTAAATATTAACAAAAATAAAAAAGGCTTCTACTAAGTAATTTAACGACAGAGGAAGCCTTCTATGATATGCATCAGGTCAAATTTGTATAAGGTATTTGTCTTTCCTATGCGCTATAAAAAAACAAGGCAATAGAAAAAACTAATCGCCTTGTTTTAGACAAAATAAAATAATGCACACAAAACGATAGCTCTCCACCAAAATTGGTGACAGTCGCAGGACTCTTAATCCGGAAACCAGGTATGGATACTGAGAAAATCCATCCTTCGGGGCCATCCCCTTTCAATAAGAATCAACGATACCTCTCATACCTCATCTTACCTACTCTTGTCAGGCCCACCTCTATCTCGTAATATTAAATTAGTATGATTATAACGAAAAATGTCGAACTATGCAATACATTTATTTAATTTAGTAAAAATTGGCGCCGAGAAATGAAGTATTATGTTGTTAAATTTGAATTAGGAAATACGCGTCAAACACGGCATTTAGACTGTTCATAAGACTGGCTGCCTCATCAATTTCAAACCTATTTACATGAAGCAGCTTTAAAATGTAAATATTAATAAAAGAGCAAATGTATATTGAAAGTAGGGTGATTATGTGTGGGATAGTCGTTTTTGGATTTTTTTTATTTTGGTTTTAATTCTGGCAGGGGTGTCAGCAGCAATACGCAAGCTGCGGTTTATTGATGTTCAAATTATGATAATGATTGCAGCGCTCACAATGTCCTGTGATATGCTTTTTTGCAAACAATATCACTTGTACAACTATGTCAGTACTGAATATAAAGGTTGGTACAGCTTTTGGGCAAATTTAATCATTATACCTGCTTTGGGACTGGTTTTTATTAAGTTCATTCCGAAAACCCTTAAAGGGGTTGCCGCTTATATTGCTGTATGGACAGCACTGTCTACGACCTTTGAAATATTGATTGCCAAGCCTTTAGGCATCCTGATTTACTCGCGTTGGAGAATCATCCCTTATTCTGTGATTGGTTACATTTTAGTGTTTACATGGGAATATGCTTATTATAGAATCCTTGTAAGATATTACAAAAAGGGATCATAAGCGAATTGCTTATCGGGGAGGTAAAAATTTAATTTCACCGATTTTTTTTGAATATAATGAAAATATCTATTTATATGTGATTGGAATCACAGATTTCGAAATATAAAAATGGTATATTATAGATAAGAACTTTAATCATCTAAATGATGATTGACACTATATTAATAAATTTAGATCATATGAGGAGGAACAGTTATGGAACAACTTATAAAAAACATTGAAATTTCCAAGGTGTTGGAAATGGAATCTTTGGTTACATACCAAGAAGGACAAGTCATTAGTAGAACTTTAGCCCAAGG
>JAQSYD010000024.1 GCA_029256325.1 Clostridia bacterium | reverse complement strand
AATATAGGTCCGGAGTTGGCAGAAACTATAGTAGAAAAAGAAAGTATAACAGTAGCTAATATCATACTTTTTATAAGCTTTTTCATTGAATCACCCCTTAGCCCTTTAGATGCTGCGATGTGGAAAACAGTTCCATTATTTACATTTTACCATATGTTCCCTTTTCATCATAATAAAATTTATAAAGTAAAGGCGCATAAGCTTACTTACACGCCTTTGTTATAATCGTACCCTGATGATCTATACACAGTTCTTTTACTGTCCATTTGCATTCTAGTGTATCTAAGAAGCGCTGCATGTCAGTTGTAAAGCGCTGATCATTATTTTTGATGATTGCCATGATCGTTGGGCCTGCTCCGCTTAGGAATATGCCCAGACAGTCAAGCTCCTTGCTTTTTTGCATGATTTCAACATAGCCGGGTATGAGCTTGCTTCTATAAGGCTGATGCAATGCATCTTCACAGGCATGCCTTATTAAATCATAGCTGCCGTTTGCTAAGGCTGTTACCAAAAGAGTGGCTCTGCTTATATTAAATATTGCATCTCTATAGGTCAGTTTATTGGGCAGCACCGCTCTTGCTTCGGTGGTGGATAGCGTGAAGTCGGGTATGATAGCGCAAAAACGCAAATTGTCTGCAAGCTTCACATTTTCATGATACACCTTGCCCTTGTCTTGCACTGCTATGATCATACCGCCTAACAAAGCAGGGGCAACGTTGTCCGGATGTCCCTCAATAGCATTGGCTATTTCCAATAGCTGTGCTTTGGTCAGCTTACCACCTGCCAGTTCATTGGCTGCCGCTACGCCTCCAACGATACAGGCAGCGCTGCTGCCAAGTCCCCTTGAAATCGGAATGCTGCTGTTTATGTTAATTTTTAGACCTTTAGGCTGATAATTTAGTACTTCAAAGCACTTCTTCATCGAAGTGTAAATCAAGTTGGTCTCGTTACTGTAGCATTCTTCGCAGCCTGTGATTTCTACACCGGATGCTGTCTCCTCGATTTCATAGGAGTTGTATAGATCAAGAGCAACGCCCAGACAGTCAAACCCAGGGCCCATATTAGCACTGGTGGCAGGTACTTTTATGCTTATCATACTGTTACCTGCCTCCTAGAAAGTTTTCAACAACCGTTTTTATTTCATGCTTCTTAGCTAGGCTGTCATGAAGTATTGGCTTGGTCTTAAGCTCTATTACAGCGGCAGGCAGCTTTACTTTTGCAGCATCCGCCAATTTTTCTAACAGTTCAAAATCATCCAAGTCAGCGATATCTAATCCTATTGCCTTTGAAACATCCTTGCCGAATTTGAACGGGCTGGCTGTGGAGGCAATGATGGTTGGTGCTGTATCTCCAGTCTGCTTCTTGTACTTTTGATATACTGAATAGGCAACTGCCGTATGGGTGTCCATGATATAGCCTTCAGTGACAAAAAGCTGCCTGATGGCTTCAAAGACTTCGGCTTCAGTAGCATAGTCTCCATGGAAGTCTTTTAAACGCTGCCTCATAGAGTCTGGGATTTCATATATTCCCTCTGTTGACAATCTGTGCATCAGATTCTGAACCAAATTTTCATTGCAATTACTGATTTCGTACAAAAGTCTTTCTAAATTACTGGATATCAGGATATCCATAGAGGGAGAAGTGGTAAGGTGCAGCGCTCTTCTTCTATCATAGACTCCCGTTTTAATAAAATCATAAAGAATATTGTTTTCATTGGAAGCGCATATAAGCTTGCCAATAGGAAGACCCATTTTCTTGGCGTAAAATGCTGCAAGTATATTGCCAAAGTTGCCTGTAGGCACTACGACATTGATGTTTTCATCCTTGCTTATTTTAGCTTCCTTTAGCAAAGTAAGATATCCATAGAAATAATACACAACCTGCGGAATAAGTCTGCCTATGTTGATGGAGTTGGCAGAGGACAGTATATAACCCTTGTCAGCAAGCTTTTCCGCCAGCTGCTTGTCATTGAAAATACTTTTTACGGCATTTTGTGCATCATCAAAATTTCCTTCTATGGCAGAGACAAAGGTGTTTGAGCCTTCCTGAGTCACCATTTGGAGCTTCTGTATATTGCTTACGCCATCCTGAGGGAAAAATACCATAATTTTAGTACCTTCAACATTGGCAAAGCCCTCAAGAGCTGCTTTGCCGGTATCGCCGGAGGTAGCTGTAAGGATGATCACCTCTTGATGGATATTTTGCTTTTTCATAGAGGTCTTTAAAAGATGAGGCAGTATGGATAATGCCATATCCTTAAATGCCAGTGTAGGTCCATGGTACAGTTCAAGAAAATGAACCCCTGATTTTTCTATTAAAGGCGCAATAAGGGGGGTGTCAAATTTCTCGTTATAGGCATAATTTATACAATCCATAAGCTCTTTTTCATCAAAATCAGTTAGAAACCTGCTCATTATATAGTAAGCTAATTCCTTGTAGCTTAAAGATGACAAGTCCTCAAGGCTGCTGTCCAGCGTGGGGAGCTGAAGAGGTACATATAAGCCTCCGTCTTCAGCAATGCCCTTTAGGATAGCTTCGCTGGAATATATCAACGGTGTCTTGCTTCTTGTACTTTTATATTTCATCAAATTGTTACCCTCCTGCAATGAAAATGGTCATTTTGTTATAGCTTTATTTTATCATATTTGCTTACGTTTTTTAAAAGAATGTGTAGATGCGGAATATTTACGTGCTGACACATGGGTCAGCCCCTACAACAGATTTAAAACGTTATTTCAATGTAGGGGCAGACCCGAGTGTCTGCCCGTGGCTTAAGTGAAGTTTCACAATGTTCTACAAATGCATTTTATATCTAATAAAAAAATAATTTTTAAAAATGAACCTTTGATGGGGTAAAATACTCTTATATACAGAATTGAGGTGAGAGCGTGGAGACAGAGATGTTAGTTAAAAAAGCGAAACAAGGTGACAAGGAAGCGCTGGTTCAGCTTATTATGGCAGAAAAGCAGACTTATTATAAGCTTGCCTATGTATATATGAAAAATGCTGAAGATGCAATGGATGCGATGGAGGACATGATCGTAATATTGTATGAAAGCATTCATCGCTTGAAGAGCGAAAGCTCCTTCTACAGCTGGAGCAAGACCATTTTGGCCAATTGCTGCAAGAACAGCCTGAAGAAGAAGAGCAAGGTTGTTTTGCTGGATCAGTTTCAGGAAGAAAGACAGAATAGCTTTACTGAGGAAAAGGATGAGCAGCTGAGACTGGAGAAGCACCTTAGTGAGTTGAATTCAAAGCAGCAAGAGGCAATTAGACTGCGCTATTTTATGGATATGGACTATCAAAACATAGCAGAGCTATTGAAGATTCCGGTAGGAACGGTAAAATCACGTATTTCAATAGGATTAAGCAAATTAAAAGTGGTTATAGGAGGTGAAGAGCTATGAAGTTGATAGAAGAAATGTTGAATAACAGCAAAATAGAAATAGAGGAGCTTCAAGTGCCTGATGAACTGGAAGCTAGGCTAAATAGCGCTTTGCAAAACAAACGTATGAGTAAAAAGCGTAATAACAATTGGAGCATAAAGGTCGCTGTCTTGCTTATTGCTTTTATGCTGGTCACTTACAATATTGACACTCTTGCTTTTTATGGCAGAGAGCTGTTAGGGTTTGACAATATACTAAATGGAACATTAAAAGAACTGAATAAAATGGGAATGGGGCAGACTATAGAAAAGTCTCACACTTTTTCAAATGGAATAAAAGTAACCTTAAACGGCGTGATGCTAGACGATAACCAGCTTTTGGCTTTCTATACAATACAGAATACGGAAGGGAGTGCTGAAGACGTTTTTTCAAGCGGGTCGTTCAACAGTATGTATGTACAGGGTATCCTTGGAAGGAATTATTTAGAGAGTGGCCAGGGACAGCTTAGTGAGGACAAAAGTGTTATAAGATGGGTTGAAGAATTTGAGCCGCCTCATGCTTTTGAAAAAAAGCTGACTTGGGTTTTTAATATATTCATAGATGGTAAGAGCGAAGAGGGTAAAATCAGTTTTGTATTGGACCGAGACAAGGCAATGGGTCATACTCTTAAGAGCAGATTAAATCAAAATATAAAGCTTGAAGGATCTGATATACGTTTTGATACAATTACTGCTTCTCCAACCACTACGGTAGTCAAAGGTACCGTACAAAATATTATAGAACTGGCTAGTGACAAAATAAGCGGAGAACGAATATTCTCACCTAATTTAGACATAAAGCTGCTTGCCAACGACAAAGAGATTGACCTGCAAGGCGGGGGCATGAGTACTGATATGAAGGGCATGAAATTTGAAAAAAGATACGATGCGCTGCCACAGAATTTGGAAAAACTGCAGCTTCACTTAGTGAGCTTTGGAGCAGAGCATGAGGTAAGTGAATTGATAAGTCTAGACAGAAGCTTAAAGGCAAGAACCATCAAGGTGAGCGGGCAGGATATCATCATTGAGAAGCTTGAGGAGAGAAACGGAGAAACCTTTGTTACGATTACCACAGAGGAAAGTGTGCTGCTAAGCAAAGTATACTTGATGGTTGACAATCATAGAGTGGAGTTAACAGAGACGATAGACGACAATTATGATAAGAAGAAAGATGGAACTATCACCAAAACCAGAACCCTCAGATTTGAGACTGCAGCAGAAGACCTGCAGCTGGAAATCAAAAGAATAAGGTATCAAGAGGCTTATGACGAATATGTTAATATTCCTATAGATTAGAAATAAAACATAATTAAATCACCCTTGCTTGCATATGATGAAATAACATGTAATATGTTTGCGGAGGGTGATTTTGTGATTTATAAGCCATATTATAAATGCCCATACTATCATTTGGGCAGAGGACCTCATTATAACAATGTCGGACAAATGATGTATTTCAATGGGCACAGTTATTACATACTTGACTGTGCAGATGGAGATGTAAACGGTGATAGAATACCGGACAGCGTATGCACTGTGGGAAACAGACCCTATGATCTGCAAAGCACTTTTACAGAGGATATCACTCTTTTGATTCAGGATGGTGTAACCCACAAATATACCAGAATACCCTTAAAGGAAAACCAAGGCTATGATCCTATTGTATTCTTAGGAGATTTTACAGGGGATAAGGTAAATGACATACTAGTCAGTATTAACTCCGGTGGGAGCGGCGGATTTTCCTATGACTATGTATACTCTTTCTTAGACAATGAGCCAAAGCTATTATTTGATGCAGAAGAATTCAGCAGCAAGTATCAGTACCAAGTAAACTATAAGGATTATTACAAGGTGGAGGTCATAAGCCCAGCCATGAAACAAAAATATATACTGGATATTAGCCTGAAGGGTGCAGAATATTTGAATGAAATCTATAACAGAAATGGAACACTTAAGGCACCATTGCAGGGAGAAGTCATACCTATGGGCAATGTGTATCCTATAGATATGCAAAGAGATAAACAATATGAGTTGAATGTTATACAAAGAATAATCGGGAGATATGGAGCAGATACTTTGGCACTGTTGAACACCAACCTAAAGTGGAATGGTGAGCAGTTTGAGCCGGATATGCAGTATATATCCATTTGGGGAAGCGATATAGGGTAGCGATGCTGCCTAGGAGGCTGATAACACTTGTTATCAGCCTCTAATAATTTTGCAGAAATTCTTTTAATGTATTCTTATATGCCTCCGGGTCTTTCCAGAAAGAGGTTCCGTGAGCAGCATCCTCCACGACCAACAGCTGCTTCGGGCATATTGCTGCCTTATACAGTTCATATACCATTTCTGTAGGTACAAATTTATCTGCACTGCCATGAATGAAAAGTATAGGTGCTTTGGCTTTGCGAACTTGGTTCAAAGCAGAAGCCTCTCTGAAATAATAACCTGCCCGCAGCTTGCAAATAAGACTGGTAAAGTATATCAGCGGGAATTTTGGAAGTCTAACTGTAAGCACAATCTGAAATGATGCACTTTACGTTGAGTGGAAGAACTTCTCCACTGGTCATCAGCACAGCAGCCCCGCCCATAGACACGCCATGAAGGATTATTTCAGTATCGCAGCCATTCTCTTTCAATATCAAATTAATCCATTGCAATATATCCCTTCTGTCATGCCAGCCAAATCCGATATAACTTCCTTCGCTTTGTCCATGTCCTCTGAGATCAGGCAGCAATACATTGCAGCCCAGGTTTTGCAAGTAATGCTGTGCAAAGCCTCCCATGGAGCCGTTCCAGCTGTTATACCCATGAATAAGGATCACTGTTTTTTCTGAAGGCTCGGGACAAGGCAGATAAAGACCATGAAGCTTTAAACCATCATAAGACGCTATAGTGAACGTCAACTGCTTTTGCTGCTGCATCCATTCCTTCTTTCCGCAAGATTGAGAAGTTATAGAAATAATTACCCGCAAAAAGTAGTATTGCAGCCATCAATGTAAGTATGATCAATAAAATAAATAAAGAGTCCTTATACACAAGCTTTTCCTCACTTCAATTCATGTCTTGATATAATTATATCAGCAGACAAGAGAAGAATCAAAGCCCTGGAAGTACCTAAGCCATATGGAAATATTTAATTAAATAAAGAATTCCCCAGATATTTACAGATACAAATTATATAATTAATAGAAGCTTATAAGGAGGAGATATTATGACTATAAAATTGAGAAATTATAAAGGTAGAGAAGATTTTTTTACAGTATCAGATTTTTTGATGGATGTATATGTGCCGGGAGGCAAGTACCCTAATTGGCTGCAGCCTAGATGGGATTATATGCATAGTCATCCGAATTTGGAAACAGAGCATCTCGGGAAGATAGGCATATGGGAAGATGATAAAAAGATGGTAGCTGTTGCAACCTATGAAAGCTGCTTAGGTGAAGCTTTTTTTTCTGTACACCCTGATTATACGTATCTAAAAAAAGAGATGCTTGACTATGCAGAGCAAAATCTTTGTACAACTCTGGAAAACGGAAATAGAGAGCTTGCTGCCTATGTGAATGATTTTGACAGCGAGCTATTAGAGCTGGTTGAGCATAGAGGCTATACAAGATATGAAAATACCAGACCACCACACTTTGGCATCTCACAATATGTAATACCAGAGGCTTTTCCTGAAATAGCATTGCCGGAAGGTTATAAGCTTAAAAGCTTTGCGGATGACAATGATTTACACAAAATTCACAGAGTAATGTGGAGAGGCTTTAATCATGAGGGAGAGCCGCCGGAGGAAGGGCTAAAGTGGAGGGCGCAAATGCAGTCCAGTCCAAATTTCAACAAAGATATCAATATAGTAGTTGCAGCGCCAAATGGGGATTTTGCAGCTGTTTGCGGCATGTGGTATGAGCCAAAGAATAAAATTGCATATGTGGAGCCTGTAGCAACGGATCCAACCTATAGGCGTATGGGATTGGGAAAGGCTGCTGTTCTTGAGGGAGTAAGACGCTGTGGTGAGTATGGAGCCTCTGTAGCTTTTGTAGAATCAGATCAACAGTTTTATTTGGATATTGGCTTTGAAAGAATCTTCGTCAGACATCCTTGGGTAAAGGAGTTTAAATAATTTGTAAATAAAATAACCAAGACTGGATCTTGGTTATTTTATTGTGTTTTACCTGCTAAGGTATATATTGGTAATATGCTGTGTTATAATGAACATGATATGTTAAATATTTAATTTAGTATTTTGTGAGGTATGATATGGGGAGCAATGAGAATAGAAACTACACCTTCTATGAATTTACAAACAGCCTATGCCCTGTATGCTTAGATACTGTTCCTGCAAAGATTATAATAAGAGATAAAAAGGTATACCTTCTTAAATATTGTAAAACTCATGGAGAACAATTGGAGCTTCTTGAAGAGGATGTTGAATATCATCTAAAAAAGAAGCTGTATGATAAACCCGGAACTTCAATGAAAATTCATACGAAGGTTGAAAAGGGGTGCCCCTTTGATTGCGGTACCTGCCCACAGCATGATCAACATGCATGTATTGGACTTATTGAGGTTACAAATAAATGTAATTTAAGGTGTCCTCTCTGCTATGCCGATGCAGGAGATGGAGAATTCCTGGCCTTAGACCATATAGAAAAGATGATGGACTTCTTACAGGATTCAGAGGGAAATCAGGCAGAGATACTTCAAATAAGCGGAGGAGAGCCTACGCTTCATCCAGATATAATTAGTATTTTAAAAATGGCTAAGGCCAAGAAATTTAAGTATGTGATGTTGAATACAAATGGGATTAGAATTGCAGAGGATGAGGCGTTCGTAAAAGAACTGCAGCAGTTTGTGGGAGGTTTTGAAGTATACCTTCAGTTTGACGGCTTTAAATCTGCTACATATCAAAAGCTTAGAGGTGAAAACGTATTTTCTAAAAAGCAAAAGGCAATTGACAGTCTTGGAAAGCATAAAATACCTACAACTCTTGTATCGAGTATATCAGCAGGGATCAATGATGACGAAATTGGAGAGATATTTTCTTATGGTTTGAAGCAGCCCTATGTTAGAGGAATCAACTTTCAGCCTGTCGCCTTCTTTGGCAGAACAGACCAAACAGCGGAACAAAATAGGGTGACTTTGTCTGGAATACTAAAGAGGATGGAACAGCAAACCAGCGGCATGCTGCGATTGGATGATTTTATTCCGCTGCCCTGCAATGTAGAAAGAGTAGCTATAACCTATATGTACAGGTCTTCTAAGGGAGGATTTGTACCTATCACAAGAGATGCAAGGATTCAAGAATATCTGCATTTGATTAATAATACCTTTGTTTATACCATTGAGGATGCACTGAAAAATGCAGGCAGAAGCCTGTTAGACTTGAATACAAGCTGTGACTGCTTTAAGTTTTTAAATGATTTTAGAAAAATTATCCCTCTTGATTTTTTCAAGAAATCCAAGATGCAAAAGATTGAGTATGTGGATCAAAACACATTTCGTATCAGTGTAAGCTCGTTTTTAGATGCTTATAATTTTGATATGAAATCCATGCAAAAAGAATGTGTGCACGTAATAACGAAGGATCTAAGGAAGATCCCTTTTTCTGCATACAATACGATTCATAGAAAGGGATCGTCCCTATGATGGAAGCATTAAACCAGCAGCCCTTTAACATCATCATTCAAGCTATTATATCGATCTGTGTCCTTGCACTGTTCCTATCCGTTTTTATTGATTTTATGATATTTTCACGAAGTCATCATGTACAAAAAGAAAAAAAATCCATCGTTGAAACAGGAACAATGACCTTTTTTTTCATTGTATATTATTTGATTTTAGCTGGTAAAACAGGGACAATTGATATATCTTCACAGCTGGTGAAACAGCTTATGGCAGTTTTAGGTACAGCAATGATAATGATAGGCTGTGCAGCAAACGTCGCAGGTAGATTTAATCTAGGAAGTAATTGGGCAAATCATATAAAAATTTATGAAGAGCACACCTTAGTGCAAGGGGGTATGTATAGGCTTGTACGTCATCCGCTTTATGCATCGATCATGCTGATGCTATACGGAGGCTGTCTGGCGTATAGAAATATCACGGCATTTACAGCTGTAAGTTTGATATTCATACCCTTTATGTACTATCGTGCCAGGCAGGAGGAAGTCTTACTTCTGCAGCGGTTTCCGCAATATAAGAAATATATGGGGCAGACAGGAATGTTTTTTCCTGTGATAAGAACAAGAAAGGACGACGGAGAATGAAGGAGTATAGACCGGTAGAGGTATCCAATGGGGCTTTTAATTTCTGCAAATATGGAATTGCAACCTTGCTATGGCTTTCCATAATCGTGCAGAGTAAGCTTCTGGTAGGTATATGCTTTGCAATATTGGTTTTATCAGCAATATTTAAGGTAAAGAAAGCACCATTGGTTATGTTATTTACACGAACTGCAGATTATTTTATCAAATCAAAAAGGATTATACTGGATGAAAGAGCAGTAAGATTTGCACACATTGTAGGCGCTGTATTTTCGGGGATCGCCTTGATATTTTTATACTTTATACATCCCCTGACAGGCTGGATCATAACAGGCATACTGGCTTTGCTTAAAACCTCCGGTGCTATGGGCTATTGTGGTGCAATGAAGCTATACTCTTGTTTGAATAACCCAAATGGACAATGCTGCAGAGTAGGTAAGAAGGTTAAGAAATATCAAAGCAGTTAAGAACATATAAAATAACAAACACTTTACATAAGGAATAACTTGCTGGAGTAAAGCTTCATTGCCCTAAAGGCATACCTCTGAAGAAGATTGCTTTGTTGAACTCCAGAGCTACAGCCCACAAAGCAAGGCTTCTGATGCTACTGAAGCTATCGTAAGCAAATTCGTTCCTTAGGTAAAGAATATATTGCTACATAATAGAAAGGATATACGATGTTAGATGAAACATGGGGGTTGAAGCCTGTACTATTTTATATTGGCAAGTATCCGGTAGAAGCTTATCCGGTATTTCTTCTTATCGCCATCGCTACAGGCATAGGTGTTTATGTATGGCAGCTAAAGAAGGATGGCATACGCAGCTCCAATGCATTATATATAGCAATCTTTGCAATATTTGGAGGGACCATAGGAGCGAAGCTTCCCTTAATATTTATTTATTGGAATGAACTGAATTCAAACCCAGATTCTTTGAATATACTATTATCAGGAAGAACCATTGTAGGGGGCCTCATTGGCGGTGCGGCAGGAACGTTTCTGGCCAAGAAGATGTTCGGTATAAAGGACAGATTGGGGAATCAGCTTGCCATACCTGTTGCGGTTGCTATGGCAGTTGGGCGTATAGGCTGCCTGCTTAGAGGATGCTGCTATGGACAACCTACAGCATTGCCTTGGGGTGTGGATTTTGGGGATCATATATTTAGGCATCCTACTCAGGTTTACGAGATTATATTTGACCTTTCATTGGTTTGTTTCCTGATTTGGAAAAAGAAGAAGGAGCTTAAGCCTGGTGAGTTATTCAGAACATTTTTAAACAGCTATTTGAGTTTTCGATTTCTATTAGAGTTTATTCGGGTGGAGAAGATTTCCAGCCTGGGGCTGACAGATTTTCAACTATTATGTGTTATCAGTTTGATCTATATCAATCGCAAGGAAATATTTAATTTAATATTAGGAAAGAAGGGTAAAAGATATGAACGACAATCCAAACAACTCCAATAATTTAGAGAACAAACCAAAAACAATCATACAGGTTCTAATTGGTATTGGCATATCAGTCGTTGCTTATGCGCTAACAATAGGAATTGCTAATGTGGCTAATACTATGATTGTCACTTCAATTATGGCTTTTATCATATTAGGTGTGTTTGGCTTCTTAATAGTAAGATTTTTTAGAACAGGCTATATGGCTGCCGCCATTACAATGCTGGTTTTTATTAGCCCACTATTGCTTTTTCTTTTACTATTTGGAGCCTGTGCTATAATTGGACTTCCATTTTAAGTATTAAAATTAAGAAGAGGTATGGATGAGAGAAATGGTAAACAGAGTTCAAGAGGTAATCAGATTAGATATTAACCTGAGTCAGCTGCGTCGAAATATTGAGATTATTTCAGGGTTATTAAAACGGGAAGTCAAGTTTATGGCTGTGGTTAAAGGAAATGCCTATGGACACGGGCTTGTACCCATAGCGAAAGCTTTAGAGGAGTTTGGCTGTCATAGTCTTGGTGTTGTGCGTATCATTGAAGCAATAGCTTTGAGGGAGGCAGGTATCAAGATTCCTATTATGATGCTGGCACCAATTATGCCAAGCCAGGCTGCGGAAGCTGTCATGAATGAGTTAACAATAATGCTGGATAATGAAGCAACAGCATATGAGGTTAACAAGTGCGCAAAGGGCTGCAATAAGGTTATTCAGGTGCATATAAAGGTGAATACAGGTCTGAATAGGTTTGGAATAGAGCCGGATAAGGTCTTGGAATTTATAAAGAATATAAAAGACAACTGTGATAATCTAGAGATTGAGGGCATATATACTCACTTCAGGGATCCTGAGTTCAATAAATCCTTTACAGACACTCAAATTGCAATATTTAATGAGTTATTAGGAATGCTGGAGAAGGAAGGATTTCGTCCGCCTCTAGCTCACGCAGCCGCAACGGGCGGTATACTTATTTATCCGGAAGCTCATTACAACATGATACGCTGCGGAATTTTGCTTTATGGGGAGGAGTATTTAAAAGGGAAAAAGATATTGCCTGAGGGCGTGCTGCCTTTAACCTCCTTTGCCAGTCGAGTCATAAAAATAAATGAAGTTCAAACAGGACAGCCTATCGGTTATGGAGATAAGCATATAGCCTCAAGGAAGAGTCGTATTGCCGTAATCGCAGGAGGCTATGGAGACGGAGTATCAAGGGGCTGGAAGAATATACTGATACATGGACAAAAGGTTCCTATTGTTAATTATGCAATGGACTGTATTGAAGCTGATATAACGGATGTGGAGGGCAATGTTCAAGAATATGATGAAGCTGTATTGGTGGGTCATCAAGGCAGTGAATGCATAACTTGGGAGGAAGCCTGCTATGGCCTTAACTCCGAAGTAGATGAACAGCTGCAGCGAATTACAAATCGTGTGCCTAAGAACTACTATTATGAAAAATAACAACAACAAAAAGCACTATTTTCTACGTTATAGAAAATAGTGCTTTATTTTTACAGTTTGCTTTGTATAACAGCCTTAACTTTTTCGGGCAGGTCTCCTTCTTCTTCTCGAGTAAGTTGATCCACATATATCATAGGATGAATATGCATTTCTACCTCAGCAGGCTTTATTTTACTGTTATTTGCCTCCATAAGCTTATATGAGCCTTTAATGGTGACTGGAACGATCGGCACCTTTGATTTGGTAGCAAGCTTGAAAGCTCCTGCCTTGAACTCATTCATATGATCTCCTTTACTTCTTGTTCCTTCTGGAAACAATACCATAGAATACCCATTCTTAAGTATTTTGATTCCTTCATTTATGGCCTCTGCAGCTTTTCTCAGATTGCCTCTTTCCATGAACACGCAATGCATATATTCCATCCAAGTACGAAGTACAGGGATTTTTTTCATCTCGATTTTTGAAATATAACCCTTGGGCTTGTTGATATAGCTCATAAACAAAGCAATGTCAAAATTACTTTGATGATTGCTTATAAACAGTACCGGAATGTCGGCGGGTATATTTTCTTCTCCAAATACCTTTACCTTGGCGCCGCTCATTTTAACGTGAGACATTGCCCACCTTGATGCTGCTTTATGTACATAAGCATCAGCTTCAGAAATCTTACCTGAATTCAATAAGCTTTTTACCTTATATCCTTGTGGAATTTTTGCGACTAAACTTAATGCAAAATTTGTGTACCATAAAATAGTTCTAATCATACTGACCTCCAAATACAGAAATTAAAAAACAAAATATTCCATAGATTTAACTATGATAATTATATCACAGCGGCAAAAAAAACTACAAATTTTAGAATTTAAACTATTTTTCATGGAGAAAATTAGAATAAGCTGAAGCAGATTTTACTGAAATTTTCCATTTTATTCGAGTAAGTTGCTATACTATATAAAGTTTAGGCATATTATAAAAACTTTTGCAAAAAATATACGATAGCGAAAGGTGGAGATATAGCGAAATGCATGAAAAGAATCACTTTAAATTGGTAATAATAGGTGGGGGAGAAGACAAAAAAGAGGACAAAGTTATACTAAAGGAATTGGTAAAGCTTGCTGGCGGGAAGGAAGCTAAAATTGGCATTGTAACTACGGCTACGAAGCTTCCTCAAGAGGTAGGGCAAGAATATGAAAACATATTTAAAAATTTAGGAGCTAAAGAAATAAATACAATTAATATATGTGGTAGAAAGACATCAGAGATTCATGGAAATGTGGAAAAAATTTTAGATTACACTTGTTTGTTCTTTGTAGGCGGTGATCAGCTTAGAATTTCCAGTATCATTGGAGGAACAGATTTTCATGAGCTTATTCACAGCTTTTGTTCTGAAGGAAGAGTAATAGCCGGTACCAGTGCAGGCGCATCCATGATGAGTGAGATCATGATCGTAGAGGGCGAAGACCAAGAGGCCCCTACGAAATGTACGATTAAACTGGCTCCCGGCATGGGCTTGATAAAGGGTGTAATCATTGATCAGCATTTTAATCAGCGGGGTCGAATAGGAAGACTCTTTGCAGGAGTCGCACAAAACCCCAATATTATAGGAATAGGCATTGATGAAGATACAGCTATTGTAGTAGATTGTAATGAAAGATTTTCCGTAATCGGAAATGGTGTCGTCACAGTCGTAGACGGAAAAGATATAGAATATACAAATATTTCAGAGCAATATCCCAACGATCCTCTGGCATTGACTAACGTTAGAGTACACATTTTGCCGGAGCAATATGGGTATAACTTAATTGAAAAGACTGCTATTTTAATGAACGAAAAGCAGTAAAACCAATATTATGGAGGCAAAAAAATTGAGAATTCATGAGTTAAGGATATACGAAGGTAGAAATATATATACTCATAGACCTTGTATAAAAGCAGATATAGACTTAGAAGAGCTTGCTGACACCCCTACCTGTAATATACCGGGTTTTAATGAACTACTTCTAGAACATATACCATCCTTAATAGAACATAAATGTGTAAGAGGACATCGGGGAGGTTTTGTTGAACGACTTAATGAAGGCACTTATTTGGCCCATGTGCTGGAGCATATGTGCTTGGAGCTTCAAAACCTCCTTGGCTATGACGTAGTTTTTGGAAAAGCTAGACAGGTAGGAGACGAAGGGACCATATATTCGGTAATCTATGAGTTTAGAAGTAAAACAGTGGGCTATGAAGTAATTCATGCTGCCTTGTATTTGATAAATGAAATACAAAAAGGTGCAAGAATAAACTTTAATGATAAACTACAAGAAATCAAGTTAAAGGCCGCTAAGCTTGATCTGGGACCCAGCACAGCTGCAATAAAGAGGGAGGCAGAAGATCGGGGCATACCTGTAATAGTTCTTGGCAAATGCAGTTTACTGCAGCTGGGCTATGGAAGTCACAGTAAGCGGATACAGGCAACCTTAACAGAAAATACAAGCTGTATTGCGGCAGATATATCCTGTGATAAGGAATTGACAAAGGATTTGCTAAAAACAGCAGGAATACCAATACCAGAAGGCTTTGTATCAGAAAATCTGGAAGAGATATTAAGCTATGCAAAGGTTTTGGGTTATCCTGTAGTGGTTAAACCAAATAACGGCAATCAGGGCAAGGGTGTATCTGTAAATCTAAAAAGCGATTATGAAATTGCAGCGGCTTTTGGAATTGCAAAGCAGTTTGGAGAGGAAATCATTGTAGAAAGGTTTATAGAAGGCAAGCATTACAGAGTACTGGTTATAAACGGAGAAGTAGTAGCATGTGCAGAACGAATTGCACCTTTTGTGACTGGCGATGGCAAGTGCACGATCAAAGAGCTGATTGATATCGAAAATCAGAATCCCCTTCGTGGAGAAGGTCATGAGAAAGCACTTACAAAAATAAAAATTGATGCAATTATGCAAGCTATTTTACAGAAAAACAATATGGACATTAACTATGTTCCTGCTGTAGGAGAGCAAGTGCTGCTGAGAGAAAATGACAATCTAAGCACCGGTGGAACTGCAATAGACATGACAGATGAAATACACAGCGATAATGCTGAAATAGCAGTACATGCAGCCAATATCGTAGGACTAAACATAGCAGGAATAGATATCACTACCAAGGACATCAGCATCCCAATTCGAGAGGATGGTGGAGCAGTAATAGAAGTCAATGCTGCACCTGGTATAAGAATGCACTATTATCCTGCAATAGGAAAGCAAAGAAATGTAGCAAAACACATTGTAGATATGCTTTTTCCAGAGGGCAGCAAGCACAGCATACCGCTGATATCAGTAACAGGCACAAATGGAAAAACAACAACAACAAGAATGCTGAGCAGGATTCTACAGGAAAAAGGACACACTGTGGGAATGACATCTACTGGCGGCGTTTATATCAATGACAAATGCATCATGAAGGGTGACACGACAGGCTATAAAAGTGCCAGAATGATTTTGACCGACAAGCGTGTAGATGCGGCAGTACTGGAAACCGCAAGGGGCGGAATAGTCAGCAGAGGTCTAGGCTATGATTTGGCTGATGTAGGAATTATCACGAACATATCGGAGGATCATTTAGGTCTGGATGGAATCAACACCTTTGATGATATGGCACATGTCAAGGCACTTGTTGTGGAGGCTGTTAAGGATGACGGGTATGCAGTACTAAATGCTGATGATAAGTACTGCGTAGAGGTAGGAGACCGATTAAGCAAAAACATCATATATTTCTCAACAAGCTTTGACAACATCATTATACAAAAGCAAATTACAGGTGGAGGTAAAGCTGTTTACATTAGAAAAAAAGATATATATCTATTTGACGGCAAAGAAGAAATAAAGCTGATGCATACACATGACATACCGGCCACCTTAAACGGAGCTATAAGCTACAACATAAAAAACAGCTTATCTGCTATTGCAGGCGCAGTTGGCTTAGGTATTGAGTATGAACATATTGTCAACGCCCTTAAAAAATTTAAATCAGACTATGTGCATAATCCAGGCAGGTTTAATATCTATGAAGTACAGGGCTTTAAGGTAGTCATAGATTATGGTCACAATATAGATGGTTATAGAGAAGCTATTGCAAGCCTCAAAAATATGAAGCACAATAGGTTGATTGGTGTAATAGGAGTTCCGGGGGATAGAACGGAGACCAGCACAGTTCGAGTTGGACAGATGTGTGGAGAGAGCTTCCATCACATCGTTATCAAGGAAGATAAGGATTTAAGAGGCACTGATCCTGGCGTTATTGCAAAACAGCTGCTAAATGGCTGCGTCATAGGAGGCATTGACCGCAATAATGTAGTTGTAGAATTAAGCGAGGAAGAAGCATTGAAGAAGGCTATGCTGATGGCGCAGCCTGAGGATATCATCATCATATTCTATGAGGATTATAATGGAGTTATCAACACCATAAATCACGTGAATGAGTTGTTGGCACAGTCACAAAACACAGCGGTTCTGCAGAATGCATAGTTCGCCTTACGCGAAGTGAAAAATAAAAATAATACTACTAGAAGTATGACAATAGGCTGTCATGCTTCTTTTTTCGTCTAGAGATATGTGACTGATCCAATTATTTACATCTTACCAACCTTTTCATGATAAAATAAAAATAGAATACAAAGAGGAAGGGTGAGATTATGAGACTGGATAAAATGGAAAAGAGCTGGGCGCTTTATGACTGGGCTAATTCTGCATATTCAATGACAGTAACCTCTACAATATTGCCGCTGTATTTCAAAATGGTTTATGAAAATGGTGGAGGTGCTGCAACAATGTCGACGGCTTATTGGGGTTATACAAATGCAATAGCAACATTATTTGTTGCTCTCTTGGCGCCTATATTAGGTACTATTGCAGATTATAGAGGCTTCAAAAAGAAATTCTTTACTGTTTTCGTATGCTTGGGGGTTATGTTTACTGCCCTGCTTGCAATAGTACCCAGTACATATTGGCTGATGCTTCTTGTATTCTATGTTATAACTGTAATGGGATTCTCGGGAAGCAATATATTTTATGATTCTTTTTTGATAGATGCAACAAAGGAAGAGCGTATGGACAGGGTTTCTACAATGGGCTATGCCATGGGATATATCGGGAGTACAATTCCCTTTATCATTTGTATGGCTTTGGTTATAATGGCTCAGTTTGAAGTGATACCACTCACGATTGAAGCTGCATGCAAAATTGCTTTTGTTATTACAGCAATCTGGTGGGGCGCTTTCTCTTTACCCATGCTTAAGAACGTACATCAGGTTTATGGAATAAATGTGGAGCCAAAACCCATACTGAATAGTTTTAAAAGGCTGGCAAGCACCTTTAAGAATATAAGAGCGCATAAGACTGTATTTATGTTTTTAATTGCGTATTTTTTCTACATAGATGGGGTAGATACCATAATAAAAATGGCGACTTCCTATGGTGCCGACTTAGGAATAAGTACCACAAATCTGCTTGTAATATTGCTTGCTACACAATTTGTAGCTTTTCCCTTTGCACTTTTATACGGTAAGCTTTCTGAGAAGTTCCAAGGAAAAACATTGCTTTATGTCGGTATCATAATATATACAATTATTTGTATATATGCATATTTTTTAGACAGTGTCTTGGACTTCTGGATCTTGGCAATGCTGGTTGGAACTTCTCAGGGAGGGATACAGGCTTTGAGCCGTTCTTACTTTGGAAAGCTGGTGCCTAAGGAAAAGTCAAATGAATTTTTTGGATTCTATAATATATTTGGAAAATTTGCAGCTATCATGGGACCTTTGCTGGTAGGCTTTGTAACACAGCTGACCGGACGCACCAACAATGGCGTTTTCAGCATAATATTATTATTCATTATAGGGGGGATATTCCTTGCAAGAGTCCCCGTAACAACAAAGGTGAATCAGAGTTCCTCGTTGGATGCGTAATGCAATAAATTTTTGAGGAATATTTTATTAAAGTTTGATTAATAAATACAAGCTTGTATATAGACTATTGGGGGTAAGCAAATGAAAAATCAAAAAAGGATAAGAGACTATGGAATTATCATAGGAAAAATGTCTCCGGGAGAAAGAAATTCCATCACGGATGTTGAAGGTGTGAGCGTGGGGCATTTTTCACTGATAAACGGCAATATAAATACCGGCGTTACTGCAGTGATACCCCATGGGGGAAATACTTTTAGGGAGAAGGTCGTTGCAGCCAGCTATGTGATTAACGGTTTTGGCAAGACAATGGGCACAATTCAACTGGAGGAACTGGGGACGATTGAAACTCCAATTATCCTAACAAACACACTTAGTGTAGGTACGGCACATCAAGCTTTGGTTGAATATATGCTGTCGGGTAATGAGGATATAGGAGATACAACAGGTACAGTCAATCCCATCATATGTGAGTGTAATGATGGGTACTTAAATGACATAAGAGGCTTGCATATTAAAAGGGCACATATTTTTCATGCCCTGGAACATGCCGCTGTAGAGTTTGAAGAGGGTGCAGCTGGAGCGGGAAGTGGTATGATTTGCTATGGTTTAAAAGGCGGCATCGGCACTGCATCTAGGCGCGTAAGACTGGATGATAAAGATTTTGTAATTGGAATCATGGTATTGTCCAACTTTGGAAGCAAAGCTGATTTAATAATTGATGGTATAAAAGCAGGAGAAATCATCGGAGATATAGAGAAAAATAAAGAATCAGGCAATGATAAAGGATCCGTCATTGTAATTATGGCAACGGATATTCCGATGACGCACAGACAGCTGAAAAGAGTATGCAAAAGAACGGCTGCAGGTCTGAGCAGAACAGGAACACACTTTGGCAATGGCAGCGGAGATGTAGTAATTGGGTTTTCTACAGCAAATAAGCTTAATCACTATGAAGAGGACAGCTTTGTTGAGTTTAGAGTTCTTCAAGAGAATAAAATAGATGAAATTTTCATCGGGGCAATAGAAGCTACTGAAGAAGCTGTATTAAACTCCATGATTTGCGCAGATACTACTAAAGGTAGAAAAGAGCGTATCATCTATTCCTTAAAAGAGTATATCAGTGAAATACTTAAACGCATTTAACAATGGGGTGAAACTATGCTGGATGTCGCTTTGCTTGGCTGCGGCGGGGGTATGCCTATGCCGGAAAGATACTTATCTTCAATGCTCTTAAGCTATAGAGGGAGAAAGATACTGGTGGACTGCGGAGAGGGTACTCAGGTTTCCATGCGGCTTCTTGGCTGGGGCTTTAAGACGATAGACATTATTTGCATTACACATGGGCATGGAGATCATATTGTAGGCTTGCCCGGACTATTGTCTACCATAGGCAACAGCGGCAGGATAGAGCCTCTTATAATAATTGGTCCTGAAGGAATCGAGGAGATCATAAAAGGACTGCGGGTTATAGCCCCTTATCTGCCGTATGAAATTAATATAATAGAAAATCCATCGGAAACAATAAGTATGGGTTTAGAAAAGGAACAGTTAATTCCTAGGGACAAAGCTGCTGAAATAGAAATTAGCACATTAAAGGCAGAGCATTCAGCTCCTTGCCTAAGCTACAGCTTTTATGCAAGTAGAAAAGCAAAATTCGATCCTGAAAAAGCATTGCGAAATGATGTACCCAAGGTTATCTGGAATAAGCTGCAAAAGACTGGTACAACTGAGCATGAAGGAATTCTCTACACGTCTGACATGGTGTTGGGAGACGAACGACAAGGTATAAAGGTAAGTCTTGTAACAGATTCAAGACCGATTGATGCGATCCCTGAGTTTATTAAGAGAAGCGATTTATTTATTTGTGAGGGTACCTATGGAGATGATGAGGACTTGGTTAAGGCAGTAAAAAACAAGCATATGACGTTTAGAGAGGCTGCAGAATTAGCAAGAGCAGGCGCTGTAAAGGAATTACTGCTGACTCATTTTAGTCCTGTCATGCAAGAGCCTGAAATGTATTTAGACAATGCAAAGACTGTATTTGAAAACACAGCTATAGGGCGGGATCGAATGGTTAAGAGCTTAAATTTTGAGTAAAATAAAAGACTGTTGACACTTTACAGTGTCAGCAGTCTTATTTATTTATGTATGATTATTCAGCCTTAGGCTTGAAATAATTCATTGCTCCTGTTACTGAGCTGTTAGCATCCATGCTGAAAGTATTCTTAGCTTCTTCGTTAAGGAATATTAAGTTTCCGTCAATTGTAGCATTTACTAACTGGAAGTTAGCTGATGAAACGTAAACATTACCTTTAAAGATACCGCCTTGAATTCTAGCCATTGGGCTATTTACAGTAAGCTTTGGTGCTGTTAAAGTGAATCTGCGAGTTACATTACGCTTTTCATCTTGGCTGTAAAGAGCTATTTTACGAGCTGGCTTTTCTTTATTTGTAAATTCGCCGTCTAGAACAAGCTCGTTATTGATTACCAAGTCTCTAACTACTGAAGTAATCCAACCACCGTTTTTGCTGATTCCATTTTCAAATGCAGCTGCATTATCAACTAAAGAAGCTGATGTTACAACGTCAGGTTGCATAAGAACTTTTTCGCCTGTAACTGTGCTGTTAACCATTGTGAATGTATCCTTAGCTATTTGAGTAGTGAAGTATACATTTCCAGTAACCTTTATATTAGTTAGGTTAAAGTTAGCAGCCTCAACATAGATATCTCCATTGAAGAATCCATATTGAAGAGTTGTGCTTGGGCTCTTTATTGTTATGGATGGAGCTGTTAAAGTAAAGCTATGAGTAGCAATCTTCTTATCAGCTGGGTTGTTGTGTGTATAAAGACCAATCTTACGCTTTAAAGCTTTTGCTGGGTCATTCTTATCATGGAATGTACCGTTTACTACAAGCGCCTTATCAGTAGTTAAGTCTCTTAGTGGTGCAATTATCCAAGTACCGCTCTTGCCGATTGCGCTAGCAAAAGCATCTGCATCATGTACTAATGAAGCTGTAGCAACAACGTCTACATCTGCAAGTATTAGCTTGCCTTCTACTGTACTGTTTGTATTTGTGAAAGTATCCTTCGCGGATTGAGTAACGAAATAGATATCTCCAACAACTTTAGTATTTGTTAAGTTGAAGTTATCAGCACGAACATATATGTCACTTTATTGTCAATGATGGAGCAGTTAAAGTGAAGCTATGAGTAGCTTTCTTCTTGTCTGCTGGATCGTTGTGTGTATAAAGACCAATCTTACGCTTTAAAGCTTTTGTTGTATCATTCTTATCATAGAATGTACCTTCTACTACAAGATTCTTGTCAGTAGTTAAGTCTCTTAGTGGGCAGATGATCCAAGTGCCATCTGCACTAAGTGCTTTTGCAAAAGCATCTGCATCATGTACTAATGAAGCTGTAGCAACAACGTCTACATCAGCAAGTATTTGCTGACCGTTTACTTTGCTCTTAGCATCTATGATGAAAGTATCTTTCGCTTCTTGTGTAACGAAGTATACGTTTCCGTTAACTACTGTATCTTTTAATTGGAAGTTAGCAGCTCTAACGTATATGTCGCCATTGAAAGTACTGCTTTGTAGTAAAGCGTTAGGGCTCTTTATAGTCAGCTTTGGAGCTGTCAAAGAGAATCTTGCAGTAACTTTCTTATTTTCGTCTTGAGTGTAAAGACCAATTTTACGCTTAAGAGGTTTTGCTGTATCATTCTTGTCATGGAACTCGCCATCTAAAACAAGTTCTTTGGTTGTAGTCAGATCATTAAGTGTTGTAATGATCCAAGTACCGTCTTTGCTGATTGCTTTTTCAAAAGCCGCAATATTATTTACTAATGAAGCTGTTGTTACAGCATCTACTACTGGCTTTGGAGCAGGAGTTGGTGCTGGAGCTGGTGTTGGCTTTGGAGTTGGTGCAGGCGTTGGCTTTGGAGCCGGCGCTGGTGTTGGTTTTGGAGCTGGTGTCGGCTTCGGAGCCGGTGCTGGTGTTGGAGTTGTACCAGTAGCTGCTGCTACTACGTCTACTCCAGTTGAACCTACTGTCATAGTATCAGCAGCATATACAGCTGATGATAAAACTAATGAAGCAGCAAGTGTCATTGCTAAAAGCTTTCTCATTTCGTTTCCCCCTTATAATTTTAACTTAGCTTGTTATAAATTTGACTAATTAGTACACAAATCATCAAAAGTACTCCAATATTAAAAATGGTAACACTTTGTGATAAAATTGACTAAACAAGATACAAATTTATCTAAGCTTGCTATAAAATGACTAAGCTTGATATATATTCGACATTAAACTGAAATTTCCTTCTTAAATACTAGTTTAATATATAAAAAATATGTCGAATAAGCTCAGATTATAGAATATGTAAAATTTATAAGCATAAATTGAGCAAAAAAAAAGCCGGGAAATAAATTCCTGGCTTTTCTGACATTATTAGTTTGTCTTTAATTCTTGCTTTCCTGTAACTATACTGTTAACCATTGTAAATGTATCCTTAGCTTCTTGAGTAGTGAAGTACACATTTCCGGTAACCTTTATATTGGTTAGGTTGAAGTTAGCAGTCTCAACATAGATATCTCCATTGAAGAATCCATATTGAAGAGTTGTGCTTGGGCTCTTTATTGTTATGGATGGAGCTGTTAGAGTAAAGCTGTGAGTAGCAAACTTCTTATCAGCTGGATCGTTGTGTGTATAAAGACCAATCTTACGCTTTAAAGCTTTTGTTGTATCATTCTTATCATAGAATGTACCTTCTACTACAAGCGCTTTATCAATTACTAAATCTCTTAAAGTTGCAATGATCCAAGTACCATCCTTGCTAATTGCTTTTTCAAAAGCAGCAGCATCATTTACTATGGAAGCTGATGCCACAGCATCAACGTCTGCTAGTATTTGCTTTCCAGTTATTATACTAGTTGCATCTGTTTTGAAAGTATCTTTCGCTGCTTGCGTTGTAAAGTATATATTTCCATCAACTACTGCATCAACTAAATTGAAGCCAGGAGCTGAAACATAAATATCACCCTTGAAGGTTCCTTTTTGAATTGTAGCATTTGGGCTTTTTACAGTTAATTTTGGCGCTGCTAATGTAAATCTACCAGTTGTAGCTTTTTTAGCATCTTGTGTATAAAGTGCTATTTTGCGCTTAAAATCTTTTGCTGGGTCGTTTTT
The DNA here is from genome assembly GCA_029256325.1 of Clostridia bacterium. Lineage (GTDB taxonomy): Bacteria > Bacillota > Clostridia > Lutisporales > Lutisporaceae > GWB2-37-7. The sequence continues at coordinate 51,382 of JAQSYD010000024.1, read as the reverse complement.
ATCTCTGAAATCGCCTTCTATAACAAGCTCTTTGTCAACAGCTAAATCTTTAAGAGTAGAAATAATCCAAGTACCATCCTTGGCAATTGCCTTTTCAAAAGCAGCTGCGTTATCTACGATGGAAGCTGTTGCTACAGCATCAACTGCTACTAATTCTTGTTTTCCTGTAACCTTGCTTTTCGCATCCATATCAAAGGTTGCTTGAGCATCTTTCGTTGTGAAGTATACATTTCCATCAACTACTGCGTCTACCAATTTGAATCCTGATACTGAAACATATAGGTCACCCTTAAAGGTACCGCTTTGTATTCTAGCATTAGGACTTAGGATTGTAAGCTTAGGTGCTGTTAATGTAAATCTAGCAGTTACTTTCTTATTTTCGTCTTGTGTGTAAAGAGCAATTTTACGTTGCACTGAATCTAAACCAGTCACTTTGTCTTTTTTGCCATTCTTTAAATTGCCTGTTAAAACAAGGTCTTTATCGAAGGTTAAATCTTTAAGAGTAGCAATAATCCAAGTACCATCCTTGGCAATTGCTTTTTCAAAAGCAGCTGCTTCATTTACAATAGAAGCAGTTGATACAGCATCAACAGGTGTAGTTGGAGCTGGTACAGCAACTACTGGATTTAATTTTCCAAAAGTTAGCTTGCCAACTATTCCATCGGCCTTAAGGCCATTTTTGCCTTGATAGCTCTTAACTGCTTTAAGCGTCAGCTTACCGAATATACCATCGGTTTTAAGTGTATATCCATTATTGTTAAGCAAAGTTTGAATTAGCTTAACATCAGCACCCTTTGATCCAAATTTAATTAATCTGGTCAGCTTTGTTGCTGTATCAACAGGTGTTGGAGCTGGTGTTGCTGGTTTTGGTGCTGGCGTTGCCGGCTTTGGAGTTGGTTTTGGTGCTGGCTTTGGTGCTGGCTTTGGTGCTGGCTTTGGTGCTGGCTTCGGCGTCGGTGCCGGTGTAGGAGTTGTGCCGGTAGCAGCAGCCACTACATCTACTCCTTTTGAACCTACGATTACCGCATCAGCAGCATACACAGATGATGACATAACTAGTGTAGCAGCAACGGTCATTGCAAGAATCTTTTTCATGTTGGTTTCCCCCTAAAATTTTGCTAAGCTTGTTAAAAATTTGATTAATCAGCGTACAAATTTCCAAATCTACCCCGAGTTGGGTACACTTTGTGATAAAATTGACTAATTAAGATGCAAATTATTCAAGCTTGCTAGAAAATGACTAAGCTCAAATAATATTCGACAATATGCCACAAAACCCTTTACATAAATCGAAAAAAGTGCCGTGTAAATATTGGGAATTCTGGATTTTTACTCATATCGAACAATAAAGTTATGTAAACAAGAGATGTTTAAATCCGAAGATTCTTAATTTACAAGATACTTCTATTATGTTATATTCAAGGAAAAGTACAGGAGGTGGATAAATGTCTCATATTGCAGCAAAATCAGCATATAAGAGTCTGGAAGAGCGAATTAACAGATTTCCTCAAGGTGCTCCGGCCTCAGAAAGCCTTTATAAAATATTGAGCATATTATTCAGTGAAAAGGAAGCGGCATTGGTTGCACAATTGCCTATCAAACCTTTTACGGTCAAGACTGCCAGCAGCATATGGAATGTCAGCGAATCGGAGGCACATAAAGTTTTGGATCAGCTGGCAAGCAGAGCAATACTACTAGATGTGGACAACAAAGGCGTACAACAGTATTTGCTTCCCCCTCCTATGGCAGGTTTTTTCGAATTTTCCATGATGAGAACCAGAAATGATATAGATCAGAAGCTTCTAGCAGAGCTTTTTTACCAATATATGAATGTTGAAGAAGACTTTATAAAAGAGCTTTTCCTAGCAGCCGAAACACGCATGGGTAGGGTATTCGTCCAAGAGGCTGTACTTACAAATACTGACGAAGTTCAGATACTGGATTTTGAAAGAGCCAGTCATATTATCAAGACAGCGGAGCATATCGGAATAAGCACCTGCTACTGCAGACATAAGATGGAGCATATGAATAAAGCCTGTGAGGCGCCTATGGATATTTGTATGACCTTTGGCAACACAGCGGCTTCTCTTGTGAAGCATCATTATGCTAGAAAGGTGGATGCCTCTGAAGGTATTGAACTTTTGCATTTGGCTTATGAAAATAATTTAGTACAATGCGGTGAAAATGTAAGACAGGATGTTACCTTCATATGTAATTGCTGCGGCTGCTGCTGTGAAGGTTTGATTGCAGCGCGTAAGTTCGGAATGCTGCATCCGGTGCAGACTACGGCTTTTTTACCTAAAATAAATGCAGATAGCTGCACTAAATGCGGTTTGTGTGTTAAGGCATGCCCCATAGGAGCTATTGAGACAATAGAAAATCAGGACCAGTGGGGAAATAAGCACAAGGAAATTATGATAAATGAAGAGATTTGCTTGGAAAAAATCATTACTCCGGTGAATTCTGTACATAGAGTTGTTCAGATGGCAATTGAAAAAGGACAACTGCAGGAATTAATTTTTGACAATAAAGCTTTGGGCAGTCATCGGGCAATGGCGGCCATATTGGGAGCAATATTAAAGCTGCCCCCGGTGAAACAAGCTATGGCGAGCAAGCAAATGAAGTCAATATTCTTAGATAAGCTCATTAGTAAGACAATAAAGTAATGATGCGAATGGTATTTATGGAAGTCATATTATAATAAAATCCAAACACTTTGCCTAAGGAATAACTTGCTGGAGCTAAGCTTCAGAGACCCAAGGGGAATACCTCTGAAGAAGATTGCTTTGTCGTACTCCGAAGCTGCATCCCTCAAAGCAAGGCTTCTGATGCTGTTGAAGCGTTCGGAAGCAAATTCGTTCCTTAGTAAGCAAAGAATATATTCCTATATAAAAATAAGTTACATTATATATATAAGATAAAGAGGAGGAATAAAAATGAATTCAAGAGCACTAATCGACATACTGCAAGCTGAAGTAAAACCAGCCCTTGGTTGTACTGAGCCCGGGGCGGTGGCGCTGGCTGCCACTCGGGCGAGAGAACTTCTGGACGAGACGGTGGAGGCTTGTGAGATTTTTGTAAGCCCCAATATCTATAAGAACGGTATGGGTGTAGGTATACCTGGTACAAATCAGGTGGGGCTCTTAGCTGCAGCCTGCATGGGTATAGCGGGAGGCGCTTCTGAACTTGGATTAAGTGCCTTGGAAAGTGTAAATAGGGACAGCATGAAAGAAGCATTGAGACTTGTTGAAAGCGGCAATGTTAATATTCATGTATATGATACTACGGATAAGATATATATAGAAGTAGGTATGCGAGGCCGCTGCAACACATGCAAAGTAATCATAAACGGAAGACATGATCAGTTTGTACATATTTCTAGAAATGACGAAGTTTTTCTGCATGTTGATTTGGATTATGGTATTGCTACAGTCAGTCATTCTCTTTTGACGGAGCTGACAATTAAGGAATTGATACAGGAAGTGGAGAAGCTTGATTATAAAGACATAAGCTTTTTGTTGGACGGGCTTATTATGAATAAGCGTATTTGTCTGGAAGGGCTAAAAAATAGAACTGGCGCCGGAGTTGGCTATTCTATGCAAAAAGCTGTGGAGGACGGGATAATAGGTGATGATGTAATCAATAGAGCCATTATTATGACGGCAGCAGCCTCTGATGCAAGAATGTCAGGTGCAAAACTGCCTGTTATGAGCTCCAACGGCAGCGGCAACCATGGTTTGACAGCAATATTGCCTATTGCAGCCTATGACGAGAAATTCCCTCAAAGTGATGAGCGGCTGGCTAGGGCACTTGCTATAAGTCATTTGGTAACAGCATATATCAAAAACTATACAGGAAGATTGTCTGCTGTATGTGGCTGCGGAGTGGCTGCATCCACCGGATCAGCCGCTGGTGTGGCGTGGCTTATGAACCTTAACTATAAGCAGATTGAGGGTGCCATACTAAATATGATCGGAAATCTAAGCGGCATGATCTGTGATGGAGCCAAGGCAGGCTGTGCCTACAAGCTGGCCAGTGCTGCAGGTGCTGCCATACAGAGTGCGCTGTATGTGAAGTATGGTTCTGTGATTCCAAATCTTAACGGTATAGTAGGAACAACGGTGGAGGAAAGCATTCGCAACCTGGGCATAGTCAGTGACAGGGGTATGACAATCACAGACAAGGTTATAGTAGAGGTTATGGATTCTACACATTGTAGAATGATGAATTAAAGGGATGCTATGCTGAAGTTGTCAATGTAAAGCAGACAACTTCAGCATAGTATACCCTTTTCTTTTTAAACCATTTGATTTAACTTCTCAACGATTCTTACACTTTCTACCAGCATTTCTTCAGCCAGCTTCTGGTTTGCGCCATCAGTCAGGTTTGCCATAATCTCACCATATGCCTGAATTCCCAATTCTTCTCCTTGCACGATAGATTTGATCATACTATTATCTACATACTTCTTTGGTGTAACCTTGTTTTTGATCTCTGCCATGACACCTGTTATGCCTGAGGAATTTATAGGATTGCCACCTAACTGCTGAATTCTCTCAGATAGCTGTATCGCATGAAATTGATGCTGCTGCTGCATATCCATCAGCTTTTTCTTTGTGTCTTCATCTTTAGCATCTTGAATATAGTAATCGAAGGTCTCAATAGCCATATGCTCACCTTTTAATGCTGTGTTTAACTCTTTTATATCATTATTATTCATCTAAACACTCCTTTCCAATATGTATCTTTATTACACTGCTTTTCAATATTAGTCTTTCAAATCCCATCGCTTTCATTCATTGGATTTATGAAATAATGAAGGGATAAAATAATGCTTATGACAGTAAATTATGATAATATAAGTAATGTATACAAGAACTGACAGGTTTCGTAAAAACAATGTATTTTGTTAGTGAAATTTGAATTGCAGGGGACGATTATGCCCATGCTGCAAGGTTTATAATATAAAGGATCTGATTCTTTGAAAAATCCTTCACTATGTTCAGAATGACGCGCACTTTGTGCAGAGGCGTCAGCTCTCATCCTGACGAACCGAAGGATATTAAGATCTTCACTACTTTCATAACGAAAGGTAGGAAGCTTGTACAAAGATAAAAAGTTATTATGTATTAGATTGTAATAGGAGGAGCTATGTTATTTAGCAGTTTGGTATTTTTATTTATATTTCTTCCATCTGTATTATTTTTATACTATATTTCTCCCAAAAAGCTTAAAAATAATGTCTTGCTTCTATCCAGTTTGTTCTTTTATGGTTATGGAGAGCCAAAGAGCTTATTCGTCATGCTTTTTTCCATATTATTAAATTATGCATTAGGGCTTTTGGTTGACAGATACAGAAGCAGCAAGTCAAAGTCATATGTTGTACTGACTTTGACAGGCATAGGAAATTTAGCAGTTATAGGCTATTACAAATATACAGATTTTTTTATTGAGAACTTTAATGCTTTGTTTGGACAATCAATTCCTTTGATGCACATTATAATGCCTATCGGAATTTCCTTTTTTACCTTCCAAGGCATGAGCTATGTAATAGATGTCTATCGAGAACAAGGAAAGGCTCAGAGAAATCCCTTGAATGTGGCTTTATATATATCACTGTTTCCTCAGCTCATTGCCGGACCTATCGTCAGATATAAGACAGTGGCCGCGCAAATCAATGAACGCCAGGTGAATATAGAGAAGTTTGCAAGCGGTATAGAAAAGTTTATTTTGGGGCTGAGCAAGAAGGTATTGATTGCCAACAGCATGGGGCTTGTGGCAGATCATATTTTTGAGGTTCGGGCGATGCAGCATTCTGTATTATTGTCGTGGATAGGCGTATTAGCTTATACAGCCCAGATTTACTTTGATTTCTCAGGATACTCAGACATGGCCATCGGATTAGGAAGAATGTTTGGCTTTGAATTTCTGGAGAATTTCAATTATCCCTACATATCCAAATCGATTACAGAGTTCTGGAGACGCTGGCATATATCCCTCAGTACTTGGTTCAGAGACTATGTATATATTCCCTTAGGAGGCAACAGAGTCAATCAAGCTAAATTGATTAGGAATATACTTGTGGTTTGGCTGTTGACAGGCTTTTGGCATGGTGCGGCATGGAATTTTATTGCTTGGGGCTTTTACTTCGGTCTGCTGCTGATGCTGGAGAAGTTTGTAATAGGAACATATTTGCAGAAGCTATGGCGGCCATTGCAGCACCTATATGCACTTCTGTTTATTGTATTAGGCTGGGTGTTGTTCAGGTCAGAAAGCTTAAGCTACGCGCTGGGTTATATTGCTTCTATGTTTGGTCTGGCAGGGCAGCCTATTATAAATAATCAGGCACTTTACTATATTGTAGAATATAAGCTTGAGTTTATTGCAGCCATTGCTGCTTCAATGCCTATTTATCCATTGCTGCAGGTAAAACTAAAAAATAGCAAGAGCGGACTATTACTGAGCTGCATGAAGTATTTCGTGCTCATGGGCCTGTTTGGACTTTGCATCATGTATTTGATAAATTCCACCTTCAACCCCTTCATTTATTTCAGATTCTAAGGAGATACAAAAGATGAAAAGGTTTGGAAAAATAATATTAATAGTCATGTTTTTAGGGGTTATTTTTACCATCCCTATGATTACGAAGCTTCAAAAAAGCCAAGCTATTTCACAGTTTGAGAACAGAAAGCTGGCAGAAATTCCTGTGCTTAATAAAACCAGCTTGTTAAGCGGCGAGTATTTTAACAAATGGGAAACCTATATGTCTGATCATATATATGGAAGAAATACATGGATTAAAAGCTATACCTTTATCAATATGGTGGTGCTTGGGAAAGCAAATATAAATAATATTGTTATTGGCAGAGACGGATTCTTGCTTCCTTTTTTCGACTATGATAATAAATATGAAGCCATAAACAGTGAGGAAAATCTAAGTAAAATGGTGGATCAGCTGAAAGAGCTGCAGGATAAGATAATGCAGCTAGGCGGCAGTTTTTATTTTGTAGGCGTACCCAGTCAAGCCTCCTATCATAGAACGGAGTATCCAAAGCATTTACAGAACAAAAGTGAGCTGTTAAATAATATAGAGAGGCAGATTTTTGATAAGCTGGACCAACTGGATGTGGCAAATATAAATATGAATGATGTGTTTCATAAGCGTCCCAATATAGAATATTACTATAAGACAGACCACCATTATAATTTTGAGGGAGCTTATGCTACATACTACGAAATCATTCAAAATATATATCAGAAGGGAACATATAAGATTCACCCTCCTCTAGATAAGGTGGATATGGATATCGTTACATTGAACAATCCTTTTGGTGGTTCGAGAAACAGACAGATATATTATATGCACCCTGCCAATGAGCAAATTAAAATCGCTTATCCTAAGAACAAAATACCTTACGAGAAATTTAACAACGGCAAGGCAGACAATAAGCTATACTATTTGGCAGAAAACGAAGCAGCTATGATTAACTATGGCGTCTACATGGGTGGTGATTGGGCTGAAACAGTTATTAGGACAAATAACAATAGCCTACCCAATCTGCTGGTGTTTGGGGATTCCTTTACCAATGCGCTGGAACCCTTGCTGTATACACATTTTAATGAAACAAGAATTTTAGATTTAAGACACTACAATAAAATGAGTCTGTATGAATATATTGATGAATATAAGCCCGATATAGTAGTAATGGTTAGAGATGATTTGAATTATGGAAACCTTGAGGGCAACGGAAGCTTCAAGGGTGAAAATATTAAATAATTGAACTATTTTTTGTTTTGGGGGAATCGAAAATGAAGGTTGAAATAAAACTATGGCATACCTATGCTATTTTTGCCGCTTGTATCACGATGATTGCTGTCTGTGTGCTGCTGAACATTTCTTTGATTTATGGCTTTATTGCAGGTATTTTACTATGCTGCACCATATTTACTCATAAGGGCTTTAAACTGCCTGAGCTGTTGAAAATGATGAAAAATGGTTTGGGTGAATGCAAAATATTATATGTATTGATACTCCTTATTGGTGTTACAGTTTCTATATGGATAGCTTCCGGCGTGGTACCTTCTATGATCTACTATGGGTTTGAGTACCTAAAGGAAATGAATTTTGTATTGGCTGCCTTTCTCATGATATCCATATGCTCCATATTCATGGGTACTGCTGTTGGAACAGTTAGTACAATAGGAATAGCAGTTCTGGGTATAGGAGGCGGGTTGGGAATACCAATACCTGTACTTTTAGGTGCAGTAGTATCAGGGGCTTTTGTAGCAGATAAACTGTCGCCAATATCCGGCTTGATCAATCTTACAATTTCTACTGTCAATATAGATTACAAGTCCATGTTGAAATCTATGCTGGTAACACTTCTGCCAACAATGCTGATAAGTTCTTTCATATATTATCTCTTAGGAGTAAAATACAATGCAGGTATTGATCTGGCAAAGATCTCAGAGCTTCAAAACAGCTTGAAAGCAGGATTTTTCATATCGCCTTGGCTCCTATTGATGCCTTTGCTTATTGTAATTATGTCTTCTTTAGGCGTAAAGATCATATATTCTATTTTAGCCGGTTTGTCCGGAGGTGCGCTTATAACGCTGGCATTACAGCATCTGAGCCTTGCTGAAACATCAAAAGCTGTCCTATTTGGGTATCAAGCAACTACACCTTCGCAACAGTTAAATGAACTGTTGGTAAGCGGCGGTGTTGTTTCCATGGTAGAGGTCGTTCTGATTGTAATGGGCGCTATAGCGCTAAGCAGTTTGCTTGAAGGAACAGGACTTATAGACAAGGCAATGAGCAGAGTGATTCATGCAACAAACAACAGGGGAAGCTTGATTATCAATACCGGATTGATTAGCAGTACATTAACTGTGGTAACCTGTGATCAGACGATGGGAATTGTATTGCCGGGAAGGCTTATGCGCCACAAATATGATGAGCTGAAGCTGGACAGGGGAATACTGGCGAGAACTATTTCGGACACAGGCACCATCATTGCGCCCTTAATGCCTTGGAATGTCAATGCGTTGATTATATCAGTCATAGTGGGAGAATCTATCGCATATCAGCCGTATGCAGTGCTTTGTTACATCTCTCCGCTAATCACGTTAGGTGTAGGATTGTATCATAAGTATAAGTAGGGGAATGCCGCTTTAGGCAGGTTAATTATATATCAAATATTGAGTTGCTCATCAAAATAAAATATTATTATGATGAGGGGTACAATATAATTAGATAAAGAAGTCATTTGAGGGGGTTAAAAATTGGATGAAAATCGAAAAGCCCTGCTGGCATATTTGGCAGTATGCTTCTTCTGGGGTTCTACCTATCTTGCAATAAGAGTAGGGGTGCAGGATTCGCCGCCTTTGTTGTTTGCAGGAATTAGATTTATAATTGCGGGAGCCTTGATGCTGGGTTATTGTAAGCTAAAAGGCTATGAATTGCCTAAGGATAAATCAGATTTAACCAATATGGTCATTGTAGGGCTTTTGATGTTGTTGTGTGGCAATGGTTTGGTGGTTTATGCTGAACAGTGGGTAAGCTCGGGAATTGCTTCTCTTATTATTGCGACAGTTCCATTGTTTATGGCAATCATAGAATTTTTCTTCCTGAGAAGTGTTAAAATGGATTTTAAATCAGTAAGTGGATTGTTACTTGGCTTTGGAGGAGCTGCTTATCTGATTTTAGGGGATACCGCTACTGCCGTTATAGATCTTAAGGGTTTGATAGTATTAATGCTTGCAAGTCTTTTCTGGGCTGCAGGATCGGTACATTCCAAAGCAATCAAGTTTAAGGGACATATATTTGCAAATATAGGCACGCAAATGTTTGCAGGAGGTATAGGGCTTACAATAGTTTCTCTCATAAAAGGCGAATTTGCTGAGGTGCATTTTACATTAAATTCAGTGCTGGCCCTAATCTATCTTATCGTATTTGGCTCCTTTGTGGGCTACAGCTGCTATATTTATATTCTTCAAAAATGGACAGCTGCGAAGGCAGGAACTTATGCCTATGTCAATCCCATCGTTGCAATTATACTAGGAGCCTTGCTGCTTGGAGAACCAATAACCATATCTGTAGTAATATCCATGATCGTCGTTATCATAGGAATTGTATTGGTTCAAAGCTCCAAAGCAGAATATATAAAAGAAACAAAAGAGAAGTAGAGCAATCTACTTCTCTTTTGTTTCATGATTCACAAAAAATTGACATATTTCCCATATGTTATACAATATATATGGTAAGTCTTTTTTGTTTTTAGGGGGGATATTGTGGAAAGAACTACAAGTTACACAATTTTGATAGTAGATGACAATGGAAATAATCTTTTTTCTTTAAGAAGCTTGATCCAAGAGTATATAGATGCTCGTGTCATTGAAGCTGACTGTGGACCTAAGGCACTACAGGAGCTTTCGAAAAACGATGTGGACTTGATAATTCTAGACATACAGATGGAAGACATGGATGGCTTTGAAATAGCAGCACTTATAAAGCAAAGGAAAAAGACAAGGGATATTCCTATTGTTTTTTTAACTGCCTCCTGTACAAATGAAGATTTCAGGAGGAGAGGCTTTGAAATAGGGGCGGTGGACTATCTCACAAAGCCCATTGATGAGTATCAGCTTATCAATAGAATAAATGTTTACTTAAGGATCATTGAGAAGGAAAGAAATCTTAATTTAGAGCTGGAGCAAAAGGTTAAGGAACAGACCATGGAGCTTCGTCTTGCTAAGGAAGAGGCAGAAGCAGCCAATGAGGCAAAAAGTATGTTTTTGGCCAACATTTCCCACGAACTAAGAACTCCCCTGAATATTATCATGAGCACCAACCAGATGCTTAGATTATATTTGAACAAGAATGAACTGAATAAAGAGCAGGTAGAGAAAAAGGTTAATTTGCAAGTGCAAAACTGCTATAGACTTTTGAGATTGGTTAACAATTTAATTGATATTACAAAAATTGACTCGGGAAATTTTCAAATAATAAAAAGAAAAGGCAATATTGTACAGATTGTAGAGTCTATTACTATGAGTGTAGTGGAATATATAGAAAATAAAGGTATTAATTTGATTTTTGATACCGATACAGAAGAAGCACTCATGTATTTTGATCCGGATGCCATTGAGAGAATTGTTCTGAACTTACTTTCTAATGCAATTAAATATACACCCTCCGGCGGATGTATTTATGTAAATCTCCAAAGTGTACCGGATGGAATGATTATAGCCATAAAGGATACTGGTGTAGGAATAGATAAAGAAAAGATTAACATTATATTTGAACGTTTTAAGCAGGTAGACGAGCTGTTGACCAGGAGGCATGAGGGCAGTGGGATTGGTCTAAGCCTTGTTCAGTCATTGGTGCAGATGCATGGCGGCACTATCAAGGTTTACAGTGAAGAACATAAGGGCACAGAATTTACCATAGAGCTTCCGAGCGGGACTGAAGATGAAGGGGCAAGACGCTATATCAACTCTGTGTATGACGATAGGCAGAGGGTAGTAGAGAAAATCAATATTGAGTTTTCGGATATTTATTTTTAGATCATGAATTAGGGGGATATATCATGAGGCATATAAGTATAAAAAGTAGACTTATAGCTGTCTTGGTTGTATTCATTATAGCATTTATTGGCTTTGGTTTGTTTGCTATAGTGAAGGTTGGGGAGTTGGAGCATGTTACAAACAGCATATATGATGATCCATTAAAGGTGTCTTCTGCAGTTATGGAGGCCAGAGTAGATATTGCGAAGCTGCAAGAGCAAGTTAGAGATATGCTGGCAGCTGAAAATCAAGATCATTTTAAAGCGGCATTGTTGGAAGTATCATTTTTGGAACGGAGAATATATGCCAGCCTTGATCATATCAGAGCTTATGTAGCCAGTGAGGATTCCCTGGAATTAGAAAAGAGTGTTAGAGAGAGCTTTATTAAATGGAGAAAAAATCAGGATCAGATACTGAAGGAGTTTCTTCAAGGAAACAAACAAATAGCTATTGAAGTTAGTAAAGGCACAAATATCATATTGGCAGAGTCCATTGAGCAAAACCTTATAAGAATTGATAATAATGCAAAGTATAGAGCATCTCAATTGGTAAAGCAGGCAAACGAGATTCAGACTGACTTGGAAAGACTTCTAATTGTAATTAATATTGGGCTTAGTATATTTTTTATTATTTTATTTAGTTTGGTAATAAGAAGCATAGTAAGATCTATAAGCATGCTGCAGCATACGATGAACGAAAGTGCAGTAACGGGAGTTTTAAGGGACGCCGTACTAGAAGGAAACAATGAAATTGCAGGTATAGCAAAATACTACAATGTATTAATACAGAAGCTGAGAAATCAGTTTTGGCTAAAGGATGGACAAAATTCTCTTAATCAAGAAATATCAGCCTCCTCCGACTTAAAGGATATGACTCAAAGATGCCTGGGTTTTATTGTTAAAACCTTAGGAATAGGTAAAGGAGCTTTATACATATATAATCATGATAGCAAACAGCTGGAGCTTCATGCCTCTTACGCTTATACAGAAAAGGAACGAAGATTTGGAAGCTACGCGCTTGGTGAGGGTATTATAGGACAGGCTGGATTGGAAAAAATACCGATTTATATGGAAAATATAAGAGCATATGAAGGCTATATATCGACGGGTGTGATGCTGGAAGCGCCCATAAACATATATACTTTCCCTTTGATTTTTGAGGGCATCATGCATGGCGTTGTTGAGCTGGCATCCTATGAACCCTTTGATGATATGAAACGTGAATTTTTAAAGGAAGCTGGAGAAATAATAGCTGCTAATGTTTATTCAGAAATTCAAAACCATAAAGTGAAAAGTCTCTTGGAGATATCGCAAAAATCACAAATGGAAGCCAGCTATAATTCCAGCCAGCTGCTTAAAACCAATCAAATGCTGGAGGAACAGCAGCTTCGCTTACAGCAGCAAAGTGAAGAGCTTCAGCAAACAAATATGCAGTTGGAAGAACATCAGCTATTGATGGAGGAGCAAACAAAGCTGCTGAATATTAGAAATAAGCAGTTGGAGTCCTCTAGGATGGAGCTCTTGAAGCATTCAAAGGAGCTGGAATCTGCCAATAAGTATAAATCGCAGTTCCTGGCTAATATGTCTCATGAATTGAGGACACCTTTAAATTCTATCATTCTACTCTCCAGGCTGCTGATGAAGAATGAAAAGAGGGATTTGAGCAAAAGCCATTTAGAGAAGTTGGATGTCATCTATAATTCAGGACAAGAGCTATTAAGATTGATAAATGACATATTGGACTTATCAAAGATTGAAGCAGGGAAAATGAATATAGACAATCAGGAGTTTAGTACAAAGGATTTTCTTAAAGAGGTTAAGAAAATGTTTGAGGGTGTTGCACAAGAAAAGGATATCAAGCTTGTATGCAAGGATTTTGTAAATTCTAAGATTTATGGAGATTACAATAAGATATCACAAATTATTAGAAATTTGCTTTCTAATGCTATTAAATTTACCAATGAAGGAACGGTCAGCCTTGATATAAAACCATGTGAAAATAATGATATACATATGGTAATAACGGATACAGGAATAGGAGTATCTAAGGATAACATAAACAGGATATTTGAAGAATTCCATCAGGGGGATGGCTCAATATCGAGAAATTATGGTGGCTCGGGTCTGGGATTATCCATATCAAAGAAGCTTGCAGAGGTAATGAATGGAGAAATCCATGTTCAAAGTGAGGAAGGAAAAGGCAGCAGCTTTACATTAATTTTAAGAGATGCGGCAACCTCGGTAAATAATCAGCAGGATGTGCTGGGAATTAGAGTGGAGCCAATAGAAGGACTCGCTTTAAAAGAAGTCGCAATCGCAATGGAAACGGATCGAACAATATTGATTATTGAGGATGATGAAATCTTTGCGGATTATATTAAAAAGATCAATACCAGCATGGGCTACAACTCAATTATTGCTGCTACCGGAAGAGATGGTCTCAAGTATGCATTAAGTAATCCTGTCGATGCCATATTGCTGGATCTGAATTTGCCCGATATCACCGGCATGGAGGTTTTAAAAGAGCTTAAGAATACACATAAGCTAAGAAATATTCCTGTTCATGTCCTATCTTCAAAGAATAAGGACAATGCTCCTCAGAAGATGGGTGCCGTAGGATATAAAGAAAAGCCTCTTCAAGAAGAGGAGATTGCCGGAATTATTGCTAGGATGATCCAAATAAAAGAAAAAGGGCAAAAGCGTTTACTTATAGTAGAGGACAATAAAATCCAGTGTAATTCGATAAAAGAGCTGCTGGAGGGCATAGGTTTAGCCATTGACACAGTTGATACTGCGGAAGCTGCCAAAGTTAAAATTCAAGACGGCAGCTATGATGCCATCATATTGGATTTAGAAATGAAATGTGGTGAAGGCATTGATATTTGCAATTTTATGCAAATAAAGAAAATTGAAACTCCCTTGATTATATATACGGGAAGAGCTTTAACTGAGGAACAGGAAAAAGAGATAGGTAAATATGCCGACAGTATCATCATTAAAACAGCAAATTCAGATGATCGGCTATTGGATGAAGTAACTTTGTTTTTACATAAGCTTGAGAAAAAAGACCGAAAGCCCCATTATCTTATTTCAAGAACCAATAAACAGAATGCATTGACCTTGAAAGAAAAAAAGATTCTTATAGTAGATGATGACCCAAGAAATATATTTGTTTTAGCTTCTGCTCTTGAGGATTTTGGTGCCGAAATATTAGAGGCTGAAAATGGCAATTTAGCCTTGGAGTTGTTGGAGCAGCAGAAAGTGGATTTGGTTTTGATTGATATCATGATGCCGGTCATGGATGGATATAAAGTTATAAAGACCATAAGAAGCAGCAAGACTTATGGAAATATCCCTATTATCGCGGTTACTGCCAAGTCTTTAAAGGATGATAGGGAAAAGTGCATAACAGCCGGGGCTAATGATTATATATCCAAGCCTGTAGATTATGATACTTTGGTACGATTAGTAAAAGCTTGGATTAGTAAATAGAAAAAGGGATTGGGTATGAGCATAAAACTATATCATGATGCCAAAAAGAACTGTCATATAAACATTATGGGAGAACTGGAAAGTACTTATGATGAGGTATACTTTCTACAGCTAATACAGGAAAACATCAATCACATTCTGTATATTACTTTTATTGATGCCAATATACTTGGAAAAAGAGTCATAGAAAGACTTTATCAGCTGCGACAAAATAATAGAGTAAAACTGTTTGTATTAAAATCATATTTGTTTTCGTATTTATTTAGTCTGGGTATACAAAGTAGTTATAGAGACTGCAGGTACAGAGTAGAAAATAAATCAGGACAAAGTAATATTGCTGAGCCGGAAGAAGTGATGGTGTTTTTGCAGCAGGTAAAGGAGCAATATGGCTATGACTATACTAAATATCAAATAGAGAGTATTATTCGACGGATAAAAGCTTGTATGCTCAAGGAAAGTATTCGAAGCTTTAAAAAGTTTCAAGAGGCAGTGCTGCAAAATGAGCAGATTTTTGAGCAGCTATTTTTACATCTTTCAGTGAATACCACAGGTTTTTTTAGAGATCCAGAGGTATATAAGGAAATGAAGAACAGAGTCATACCATACTTAAGGTCCTTTTCCAATTTGAAGATGTGGTGTGCCGGCTGCTCCACGGGGCAAGAAGCATATTCACTTGCAATACTGCTAAGTGAAATGGGGTTGTTGAATAAAACTCAAATATATGCAACGGATATTAATCCCTTTGTTATAGAAGAAGCAAAAAACGGCTTATACCCCTTAAAGGTTTTGGAGAATAACATATGTAATTATAGACAAGCTGGAGGAAGCGGCAGCTTCATGGATTACTTCTACTTGAAGGGTGAATATATTGAAATTGATGAACAGCTAAAGAAAAACATCTTGTTTTTTCAGCACAGCTTGGATGGGAATGGAATACTGAATGAATTCCAGCTCATTATGTGTAGAAATGTTCTGATCTACTTTACGCCGGAACTGCAGAGACAAGTTTTGGAAAGGCTTTCATACTCCCTAGACAAAAATGGATTTTTAAACTTGGGTAAAAGCGAAGGGATATTGCATAATGGAGGAAATGAATTCTTTTATGAAGTAGATAGTGTCAATAAGATATTTAAGAAGAAATAAGACTGGTGATAAAGGCTATTATATAGGACGGACTATATAATAGCCTTTATTTAACCTGGCATTAAAGTCTCAGTTATAAAGCGGCCGTTGATAATATTTGCGGGGGTATCTTATTTCATGATAATATAATGTGGGGGTGTCGATGTGAAAGAAAATTTAAAGAACGGCATGCTGCGTGGAAGCAGATTATTTGTGGGTTTGTTTCTATATGCAGTAGGTATTGTAATGACGATAAACGCCAATCTGGGTTTAGGTCCTTGGGATGTATTCCACCAGGGTCTTTCAAAGACGATTGGTATTACAATGGGACAAGCTAGTATATCGATGGGTATCATCATTGTTGTTATGAATTATTTCGTAGGTGAAAAGTTGGGATGGGGTACACTTTCTAATATGCTTTTTATTGGAATATTCATGGATATTCTGATGCTTAATAATCTCATACCTATTTATGAAAATACAATACTTCAGATATTTATGATGCTAGGCGGCATGTTTGTCATTGGTTTGGCAAGCTATTTTTATATTGGTGCTGGCTTGGGGTCAGGACCAAGGGATGGGTTAATGGTACTACTTACAAAAAAGACCGGAAAATCTGTACGTTTTATAAGAAATTGCATTGAGATAACAGTTCTTATAGTAGGTTATTTTTTAGGAGGCTTTGTGGGAGTTGGAACCATTGTTATCGCGTTAGGCATGGGATACTTTGTGCAATTTGCTTTTAAGCTCTTCAAGTTTGATGTGAAGGCTGTAAAGCATAGATATGTGGAGGATGATATAAGATTTTTAAAAGGGCTGTTCGTAAAGCCTACCAACGAATAAAATAGCAAGGCATATTTACAGAAGGTATATTGTAAATATGCCTTTTTTCTTATATGCGAGGTTCTTGGTTATGTTAACTGAATATTTTATAAATTTCTATTTTATGTTATGATTAAAAATGATTTTATATTGTGGGGTGCTGTTGATGTTGACATTAAAGAATAATAACAACTTTTTCTCAAGACCTATGGGACCCATACTTATGCGGTTTTTGCTTATGTTTTTCGCGTCCCTGGCTATAGCTATGCTGGTGCAGAATAGCTGGATTAGCAATATTAATCTGTATCATACAGTTCTTGAAATGTCCTGTATTTTCATTGCATTATCCATTTTCATTTCAATTTGGTATACCTGGGATAAAAGCGGTGATAGCAACAATATTTTAGGATTTGGATATCTTATTGTAGCTATTTTTGACGCTTTGCATGTCTATTATCACTTAAAGCTTGATTTAACAGCAATATCTTATTTTGACCTTTCTACCAGGTTTTGGATTTTAGGTAGACTGACAGAAGCAGTAACAATTCTTATGGTAGTAACCTCCTGTAAAATTTTTATTTCAAAGTACACGAACATATGGGTCACGCTAGGCTTAGCTGCAGGATTTTCATATTTTGTGGTAGCTTATCATGATGTATTGCCACTTCTTTTGACGGCGCAAGGGGTGACTCCCATCAAAATATTTCTTGAATATGTGATTATTGCAATATACATTGTCAGTTTATTTAGCATGAAGGATAAATTACACGATAAGGGTAAAATAACTTATAAATACATATTTGTATCCCTTTTGTTAAGCATTTGTGCAGAAGTTTTCTTTACAACCTATATTTTGATAAGCAATATTTCATGGACAGTAGGGCATATATTGAAAATTATATCGTACTTTTATTTATTTAAAGGCAGTTTTATCAGTACAGTAATATACCCTTATGCCGAACTGGAGTTAGAACATAAAAAGCTGGAGATCATAAATCATGAGATAACCCATATGAGTAATACGCTGAAGGATTTGTTGGATGCATTGCCTATCGGCATACAAAAGTATGACAAGAAGGGAAAGCTAAAGTATACAAACAAAAAGTTCAAAGAGCTTTTACATTGCAGCGGAGACAAAATGGGAGATCTATCAACCTTAGAAGTAGCGGCTATGGTTGAAAACTCCCTTCAATCAGATTTATCGAAAACTGAAACGGCAGCAACCATAAGAACCTTTAGAACCTTAAAAGGTGAACCCATAAAGTTATCCGTTAAAACTCGTGCTATAAGAAATGGGACACTTGTTATGCTCCATGACACCAAGAAAGAACAAGAGCTGCAAAATCTTAATATACAAACAGAGACTATATTAAATTCTATTAACAATGGTGTCATGATCATTGATGAGAACAAAAAAATAGTATTGGTTAATAAGGTTTTTGAAGAGATTTACGAAGTTGAGCGAAGTCAGGTATTGGGTATGCAACTAGATTATTTAAACGAGCTTACCTGTGCCGGATGTACGAAACTTCCAGATAACATGATCAATGAAGAAATGACCGGACAAGTATTCGATGTATATTTGACCTCTTTTAAGGGGAATAAAAAGGAGCTTAATCTTTATTTTGCGCCAATAAAGAATATAGAAGGGGAGATCATTGGAGGTATTGGAGTAAGTACGGATATTACAGAGCAGAAGAAAGAACAGCAAAGGATGGTGCAGCAAGAAAAGCTGGCACTTTTAGGGCAGATGGGAGCCGGCATCGTACATGAGACCAGAAATTTTCTCACAACCATTAAGGGAAGATGTCAGCTTATTGATCTGCTGACTGAGGATGAAAATATCAAAAAACATTCTGCTAAGATTAACAGTGATGTAGAAGAGGTGAATCGAATAATCAGTGAGTTTCTGTTTTTATCCAAGCCAAGAGAAACAGAGCTTGGAGAGGTTTCCATTTACGATGTTTTTGAGTCAATAAAAAGCATTATAGAAAGCTCATCCTTGATAAGGGGAGTAAATCTTGAAATGCAGCTGTGTGATGATATGAGATATATGCTGTGTGATGAATCGCAGCTGAAACAGGTTATATTAAATATTTGCAAGAATGGCATAGACGCCATGGCAGATCAGACGAATGCCAAGCTTATTATAGAAACAGGCGTGATAGAGGAAACCAATGAGATATTTATAAAAATAAAGGATAATGGAAAAGGGATTACGGCGGAAAATTTAGAAAAGATGGGTACTCCTTTCTTTACCACTAAGGCCTCCGGTACTGGATTGGGATTAAGCGTCTGCTACAAGATCATCAAGGAGCATGGTGGTAGAATAGATGTATATAGCGAATTGGGACAGGGAACGACGTTTATAATTATATTGCCGTGTATTTTAGATGAAGAGGCTATTTAAGCCATTAAAATAATTCGTATATTCTGCGAATTATTTTTTACCAACCTATTGACCGACGGTCAGTCAATGAGCTATAATCATCCTATATTAAATAATAGGGGGATATCGTATGATAAATAAAAGAAGGTTGTTGCTATTTATACTGCTGCTGCTATTACCGGTTACGCTGAATTATTTCTCTCCGTATATCATTATAGATGGATTAGCAAATAAGGTTTTAGCAGGTGCGTTTTTTGTCTGGCTGCTGATGCTGGTCAGTTCATTGTTTGTAGGAAGAGCATTTTGCTCTTATATATGTCCTTATGGGGCGCTGCAGATGTCAGTAGACTTGGCTATCAAGAAACCTCTGAAGCAAGTGCGCTGGATGAGAGGAATGAGATATGTATTGGGTATTTTGTGGGTTGCACCTATTATCATTCTGACAGCTTTAAATATAGGAAGTGTGAGGGTTAACCCTCTCTACCTAACAGAGAGCTTTGTTTCTGTAGATAATATATATAAGCTTATGGGCTATTACATTATTGTATTTGCATTGCTTATACTGCCCTTACTGATGGGGAAAAGGGCTTCGTGTCATTACCTATGCCCTATGTCAATTTTGAACGTAACCGGTACTAAGGTGAAGAATATGATGAACCTGCCTTCACTAAGATTAACAGCTGAATCGGAGAAGTGTACCAGCTGCAAGCAATGCAACAAAGCATGTCCTATGAGCCTAAATGTGGCTGAGATGGTGAAGCAGAGCAAGATGGACAGCTTGGACTGTATATTGTGCGGTGAGTGCTGCAGCGCTTGTAAAAGCAGCGTGTTGAAAAGAAAAGTAGCATCAAGGAATAAGAGTATTGAGGAACAAATATCAGCACAGATATAGATTCTCAGGAGGTTAGAGATGAGGATAGTTAAGGATCCAAAGGAAAGAAAAAGAGAAATTATGGACATGGCTGCTCAGCTTTTTTTGAATAAAGGCTATGAGGAGACCTCTGTAAATATGATAGTAGAGCAATTGGGTGTGGCAAAGGGGACTTTCTATCATTATTTTAAGTCTAAAGAACAGATTTTGGAGGCAGTGTTGGAGGATTACCTGGACAAATATGCAGAGCATGTTAAAGCAGCCTCAGAGAATGGCTCTAGCAATGCTTACGAAAAGCTAATGTTTATACTGAAAAACATCTTATCCAACAATCAAGGCCCTACGCATTTGACAAAGCATGTTGAGGATAACAAAAATGCAAGACTGCATCAAGTTTTAGATGAAAAGTTTCATGAACGTTTTAATCCAATCATAGTTGAAGTGATAAAGCAGGGAATAGATGAGGGTATATTCAAGGTAGGCCATCCTGAAGAAATTACTGAGATTTTATTGTTGGGGATCAGGGCTTACATGCATATACATATCCCGAAATTTGGCAATCAACAATATCTTATAAGAAAGCTGCAGGCCTTGGAAGAGCTGTTCAACAAGGTATTGGACATGGATGAGAAAATATATGCAATTAAGCTGGTAGAGTAAGGAAATCATAATTATTATACGTTTATAGCGATGAAATTGGTATAATAAATACAATAGAATTTGAAATATGAATTATTTATGGAGTGAAATAAATGGCTAAATATATAGTTGATGAAGCAAAAAGATGCCTGCAGTGCAAAAATCCAGCTTGCAGTAAGGGATGTCCGGTATCAACGCCTATACCTGATGTAATAAAGCTGCTATTAGAGGGTGAAATGAACAAGGCAGGTAAGCTTCTTTTTATGAATAACCCTTTATCTGTGGTATGCTCATTGGTTTGTACCCATGAAAAGCAATGTGAAGGTAATTGTATACTGGGGAAAAAGTCAAGTCCAGTACAAGTCAGTGCTATAGAAAACTATATTTCTGATTATAGATTAGATGTAATGAGTCTAAAACCTGAAAAAAAGCTTCAAGGAAATATCGGTATCATTGGTTCTGGGCCTGCGGGTATTACAATAGCATTTATTTTAGCATTAAAAGGATATAATGTTACCATGTTTGAAGCCCATGACAAAATCGGTGGAATACTTCGATACGGTATACCGGAATTTAGGCTGCCCAAAGAGGTTTTAGACAAGCTGAAGGACAAATTAATAGAGCTTGGCGTAGTCATTAGACCGAATACTTTAATTGGGCCGGTTCTAACGGTTGAAGATCTGTTTAATGATGGATACGACGCTTTGTTCGTTGGCACCGGAGCGTGGAAACCGAACAAACTGGGTATTAAGGGAGAGAGCTTGGGTAACGTGCATTTTGCCATTGACTATTTGAAGAATCCCGAAGTATACAATTTGGGAAATAAACTTTGTGTTATTGGGGCTGGAAATGCTGCAATGGACGTGGCTCGAACTGCAATAAGAAAAGGTGTGAAGCAGGTGTCCATCATGTACAGAAAGGGAATGGAAGACATGTCTGCTTCACAATATGAATTGGATTTCGCCAAGATTGACGGAGTTAAATTTGAGCTGTATAAGGCACCCATTGAACTTACGCCTGACGGTGTGGTTTATGCTGAAACCATGAAGGTAGAAGAGGATGGTGTGCAAAAGCTGGTTCATGTAGATAACTCCCAGGCATTGTTCGAATGTGATTCTATCATAGTAGCAGTGAGTCAAGGACCAAAATCAAATATTGTTTCTACCACTACTGGGCTTAATGTTTCAAATAATGGGCTGGTGCTTGCAGATCCATGTGGGAAAACTACAAAAGAAGGCGTCTTTGCTTCGGGGGATGTAGTTACAGGTGCAAGAAACGTAGTTGAAGCAGTAAAACACTCAAAACAAGTGGCGGAATGCATGCATGAATACGTATCAAAGAAATATGAAAATATGCAATAACAATTTACTTGCAGCAAATAAAAATGAAAAGTGCTGAGGTTCATAATGACCTTAGCACTTTTCATTATGTATTCTATGCTTTACAATCTAGAGGCATTTATTTATGATTAGGATATATGGTAAATAATGAGACTATTTACAGTCCGTTGAAATTCAATAGGACAAGATGAAGCAATGTTATTTCATTTACTATAAAGCTTTGGGGGGACGGGCATGAAGGCAGTTGAACAGATATATCAGGCTCTGATTATGCTGGAGCAGAAAGTGAACAGAGCAGTTTCTGCAAATGAAATAAGTTTAGCCATCAATGTTGACAGAGCTAATGTCAGCAGATACTTGAACCGTTTATATGAAGAAAAAAAGATAGCAAAGTTAGAGGGCAGACCTGTGCTGTTTCATAGCGATAAGTCTGAACCTCAGCAAATAAGCGCTATAGATGGTGACAGCAGCTTAGATAGAATTGCAGCAATTCAATCCAGCATGCAAACACCTATACAACAAGCCAAGGCAGCAATATTATATCCGCCAAAAGGTATTCATACCTTGATATTAGGTGAGACTGGTGTAGGAAAGTCAATGTTTGCAGAGCTTATGTACCAGTTTGCAAAGGAATCTGGTGCAGTGAGAGAGAATGCGCCCTTTATTCGCTTTAACTGTGCAGATTATGCTGAAAACTCACAGCTGCTGGTATCACAAATATTCGGTGTGAAAAAGGGTGCATATACAGGTGCGGATAAAGATAGAGAGGGCTTGATCAGTAAGGCAGACGGCGGTTTTTTATTTCTTGATGAGGTTCATCGGCTGTCGCCGCAAGGACAGGAAATGCTTTTTACCTTTATTGACAAGGGGCTGTTTCGTCCTTTGGGAGACACAGAAAAGACATTAAGCGCTGAGGTTAGAATCATAGCAGCTACAACAGAGCAGCCACAGTCCTATCTTTTAAATACCTTTACCCGCAGAATTCCAATGCTGATCGAGTTGCCGAATTTGAAAGCAAGGGATCTGACAGAACGCTACTATCTCATAGAGCTTTTTATAAAACAGGAGTCCAGACGAATAGGAAAAAGCATTTATGCAGAGAAAAATAGCATTATCGCTTTTTTATTATATGATTGCCCCAACAATATAGGACAGCTGAAAAGTGATATCCAGCTTACCTGTGCTAAGTCTTTTGTAAATTACAAAGCAAAAAAAGCAGATTCTATTTTGATTACTTCTTCTGACCTGCCTCAGCATGTGCGCAAGGGGATGATGCAGATACAGGAGCATCGGGACAGTATAGAATTTTTATTGAAAAGTAAAAGTCCGACCATAAAGTTTAGCTTAAATCAAGAACAAAGCTATGAGGAAGTAAACGATATACAGTTGAATGAGGATTTCTATGATATTATTGAGCGTAAGCTGGAAAGCTTAAAAAACAGTGGAATGAAAAATGAGGAAATAAGCTATGCAATAAACCTGGATATTGAAGCCCATTTCAAAAAATACTTGGGTGATATACCTAATCGAATGCAAAGCAAAGATTTAAGCAAGCTCATTAATAGTGAAATCATGACGGCAGCGGAGGAAGTGCTTAAATTTGCGGAGCAGAGGCTGCAAAGGAAATATGATGAGAAAATATACATCGGATTGGCTTTGCATTTGCACGGCTTTGTGGAAAGAATAAAAAAGGGTGTCAAAATATATCACCCTAAGCTAAATATGATAAGAGTAGACTATCCGGAAGGTTTTATGGCGGCAATGGAGGCAGCTAAAATATTAGACGGTACCTTCAATATACATACGCCCTTAGACGAAATTGGCTATATAGCGATGTTCCTATCTCCAAAGCCCGTGGAGATAAGCAGACATGAAAAAAGCTGCGTAGGCATTCTGGTCATGATGCATGGCAACTCAACTGCCAGCAGTATGGCAGAGGTATGCAATGCCATGATAGGTGTCAATCATGCAATAGCGCTGGATATGCCAATAAGTATGAATCCAAAGGTCATGTATGAACTTGCTAAGGAAAAGGTGATACAGCTAGATACCGGAAGAGGAGTACTGCTTTTGGTGGATATGGGTTCTCTTACAAGCTTTGGACAAATGCTGCAGGAAGAAACCGGTATTATGGTAAAGACAATTGAAATGACGAGTACACCAATGGTCATTGATGCCTGCAGAAAGGCTGTTTTGAGCAGGGATATCCACTACATATATGATAGCTTAAGAACTCCTGTTGTCCATCATGTCAGCGAAGGATCCCAGGAGCAGACTGGCAAAACAGGCATTATCATCACTGCTTGTTTTACTGGAGAGGGTGCTTCGGAAAGATTGAAGCATATCCTTGAAGAAAGCCTAAGAACGGAAAATATAGAAATAGTACCTTTGAATATCATGAATAAAAGGGAGTTTATTAATAAGGTAGAGCAGCTCAGAGAGAAGCATAAGATTCTTGCAATTGCCAGCACCATTGATATTGAAATAGATGAAATACCCTTTATCACGGCAGCACAAGTACTGGCAGGATCGGGTATAGATAAAATAAAGGATATTTTAGAAACGGAAGGTAACTATCAAAAGATAGCGAAATCTCTCAATAAGCATATAAAGCTGGATAGCGAGAGATTGGTGGAAAACTTGAGAGATGTTTTAGCTGCTATGGAGCATCGATTGGGATTGTATATTAAGGAGGAAGTTAAAATTGGCATCGTGCTTCATATGTGCTTTCTACTGGATAAGCTGAAGGCAGGAGGCAAGGAGACTTTTTTTGAAGAACTGCAGGATTTTGTGAAACAATATAGCAAGGAGCTTGCTATTGTCAGAAGCTGTCTTGAGGGCTTAGGGGCACAATATGAGGTTCGAATAGGAGAGCATGAAGAGGCATACATATGCAGGATGCTGCTATCTAATGGAGATATCCTGCAAGAGATTGTGTAGAAAATAGTGATCTGTGTAAAGTGTGTAAAAGAGTGTGTAATATTATTGCACACTCTTTTTTTATTTAGCTGTAGATATATAAGATAAAGGAATGAACAGGATGTTGAAAAACCATGGATGCGATCCTATAAAATCCAATTTATATTTATAATAAGAAACATCATAACTTGGCATTAAACTTGCTCTATTATAGGATGTAAAAATCAAAGGGGTGTGAGCTAGAAATGGAAAAGCTAAACGTTATTGTAGGAAGCAAATGCGGCCTGCATGCCAGACCAGCCAGCATGGTAGTGAGTACGGCAAATAAGTTCACTTCAAATATAACGCTTAAGAAAAAGGACAGGGCTGCCAATGCAAAAAGTATCATGGGTGTATTGAGCATAGCTGCTGCCAATGGAGATGAATTGGAGGTTATTGTAGAAGGACGAGATGAGGTTGAAGCAGCGAATGCCTTAGAAAATCTGTTTAAAAATCAGCTTCCAAAGGAGTGATGCAGTGCTGGCGGTATAAAAGGTATCAATAAAAAGGAGAGTGTAGGCCTTGGAAAAAATAGTATTGGTTTGTTCTGCTGGAATGTCAACCAGCTTGTTGGTCAACAAAATGAAGGATGCAGCGAAAAAGCAGGGAATTGAAGCTGAAATCATAGCAGTGCCGGAAGTTGATGCCAAGCAAAATACAAATGGTACTGACGTGGTGCTGTTAGCTCCGCAGGTGAGGTATCTGCTGAATAAAATGAAACAGGAATTAGAGCCGCAGGGAATACCGGTTGCAGTTATCGAAAGCATCAACTATGGCATGATGAATGGGGAAGCCGTAATAAGACAGGCCATGGAATTAATCAAAAATAAATAACAAACCAAAATTAAAGGAGGATCAGTATGAGAAGATTTATGGAATTCATGGAAAGGTATTTTGTACCAATAGCCGCTAAAATCGGCGGACAAAGACACCTGGTTGCCATTCGTGACGGTTTTGTAAGCATAATGCCGTTGATTTTGGCTGGATCCTTTGCAGTATTGCTCAACAATACATTATTCGTTTGGGTACCTTCACTAAATTTCCTAACTGGCATCGGTGGTAATGTATGGTGGGGAACCTTCGCAATCATGACATTATTGGTAGTTTTTTCGACTGGTTATCATCTTGCAAAGGGCTATAATGTTGATGGTCTTGCAGCAGGCTTGATTTCAGTAGGCTCCTTCATAACAGTTACTCCACAAGCTTTCGGAGATGCAGGTTGGGGATTCATCCACTGGGGATATTTAAATGCAACTGGTCTGTTTACAGGACTTATTGTTGCACTCATCGCTACTGAAATTTTTGTTAAATTGATTAAGAAAAATGTAATCATCAAAATGCCGGACAGTGTACCGCCGGCTGTAGGAAAAGCCTTTGCGGCAGTTATACCTGGTGTTATAACATTATTTTCCTTTGGTCTATTAGCATTTGTAATCACAAAGATTAACGCAAACAGCCTCTATGACTTAATCTACAATGCAATCCAAAAACCGCTTCAAGGCTTTAGCCAAGGTGTAGGATCAGCTATTGTGCTGGCTATGTTAATCAATTTATTCTGGTTCTTTGGGCTACATGGCGCAAATATTATGGATCCAATCATGAACTCGCTGTATCTTCCTGCTCTTGAAGCGAATGCAAGTGCTGTACAGCAAGGGCTTGCGGCACCAAATGCAATCACAAGAGTATTCTTTGATACTTATGTTCACCTTGGTGGTTCCGGTGCAACTTTAGCACTAATACCATACCATTTATAATCGTACCTGGCGTATTGACCTTTACCGCTTGGTTTGCAACATATACAGGAATTATTCCTCCAACATATGTCGCAATTCCATGGATTACTCCTGTAGGCATAGGCGCATTCCTTGCAACGGGTGGAAGTCTATTGGCAGGTCTAATGGCATTAGTTAATTTTGCAATTGCAACGGTGATATATATTCCATTCGTCATGCTGGCAGACCGGGTAAACACGGAGAAGGATGAAAAAGTCAAAAGCGACAATAGCTTAAGTGCATAATATGTAAATGTAGGGGGCAGCTGCCTACAGCTGCCCTTAACCCTATTAATTATTGATTGAGCGAGGATAATTCTATGGCAAATAAATTAAAGGTAGCGGTAATAGGTGGAGGCAGCAGCTATACGCCGGAACTGGTAGAGGGCTTTATCAAAAGAGCCCATGAACTACCGGTGGCAGAACTGTACCTTGTTGACATTGAAGAAGGCAAGCATAAGCTTGATATCATATATGAATTGACGCAAAGAATGATTGCAAAAGCTGGGCTGGATATAAGGGTTTATAAAACCTTGAATAGACGTGAAGCTATCGCTGGTGCGGATTTTATCGTGACGCAAATTAGAGTAGGCGGACTTAAGTGCAGAGCAGCCGATGAGAAGATACCTCTTAAATACAATTTAATTGGTCAAGAAACCAATGGTGCAGGGGGCTTTGCCAAGGCAATGCGCACCATTCCCGTCCTATTGAGCATATGTAATGACATAGAGGAGTTGGCACCTCATGCTTGGCTGATTAACTTCACAAATCCCGCCGGCATAATCACTGAGACAGTGATGCGATACAGCAAGGTAAAGGTGATAGGTCTTTGCAACGTTCCTCTTGGTATGGTGAATAACGTAGCAAAGATACTGGATGTGGATAGCAGTAGGGTCGTGATAGATTTTGCAGGATTAAATCACATGGTTTTTGGAAAGGAAATATATCTGGACGGAGAGAATGTTACAGATAGGGTACTGGATAAGGTGTGCGACGGCGCATATATGTCCATGAACAATATACCTGATCTCAATTGGAGTCAGGATTTCATCAAGGCATTGAAGCTGCTGCCATGTCCCTATCACAGATATTATTATATGACAGAAAAAATGCTTGAGGAAGAACGGAAGTCCTTAGAGGAAGGAAAAGGTGTTCGAGGGGAACAAGTGCAGCAGATTGAACAAGAATTGTTTCAGCTGTACAAGGACCCTTTGCTTGATGTAAAACCGGCAGCATTAGAAAAAAGAGGCGGAGCATATTATTCTGAAGCAGCTGTTTCTTTAATAAGCTCTATTTATAATGATAAAAAAGCCATTCATACAGTAAATGTGCGCAATAATAAGGCGATCTCAAACCTACCACAGGATGTCATTGTAGAAGTCAATGCAGTAGTGGGGAAAAACGGAGCAACACCATTGGCAACGGGGCAGCTCCCTATTCAGATCAATGGATTGATACAAAGCATAAAATCCTTTGAATTGCTTACCGTCGAGGCGGGCGTGACAGGAGACTATTATAAGGCATTGATGGCACTGGCTGTAAATCCCTTAATTGCATCAATTGATTTGGCAAAGAAGCTGTTGGATGAAATTTTAAAGCAAAACAGCAGCTATCTACCCCAGTTTAATTCAGCGAATAGAGAGCTTTAGGAAAGGGAGTTAGAAATATGGATTATGAGATGATGATTTTTACAATAATCGCACACAGCGGAGAAGCCAAAAGCTCATGCATGGAAGCAATAGGCTATGCAAAAAAAGGAGAATTTGAAAAAGCCGATAAATGTATTGATGATGCAAACAGCAAGCTGGGTTTGGCCCATGAATGTCAAACCTCTCTTATACAGTCGGAAGTACAAGGTAATGAAACAAAGTTGACCTTGCTCATGATTCATGCACAGGATCACCTTATGAATACAATAACTATGAGGGATTTGGCAGGAGAGTTCATAGACCTGTATAAAACCATGAAGAGCAATCAGCAATGAAAATAAGTACTCGTTGAGGTGACACTATGAGAAAACTAGGAATATCAATATATCCGGAAAGAGCATCCACAAAAGCCTGGATAGAGTATCTTGACTTGGCTGCAAAATACGGTTTTTCAAGAGTCTTCACATGTTTAATATCTGTTGCCGGAGAAAAAGAAAAAATAATCAGTGATTTTGGTGCAATAACCTCTCATGCAAATAAGCTTGGCATGGAGGTTATTGCTGATGTCAGCCCTATGGTTTTTAAAGAGCTAGGCATCAGCTATGGCGACTTGAGTTTTTTTCATAGGCTGCAGCTGTCCGGCGTAAGGCTGGATGAAGGCTATGGCGGTATGGAAGAAAGCATCATGACTCAAAATCCTTACAATCTAAAGATAGAAATTAATATGAGCAGTGGTACTAAATACTTGGATAACATCATATCCTTTCAGCCTAATAAGGATAATCTGATAGGCTGTCATAATTTTTATCCACATCGTTATACAGGTCTTTCTAGAGAGCACTTTTTGAGATGCTCTAAGCAATTTAAAGAACATGGCATAAGAACAGCTGCTTTTGTATCTTCCCGTAGGGCAGAGTTTGGCCCTTGGCCTATCAGCGAAGGCTTATGCACCATGGAAGAGCACAGAAATCTACCCATTGAGGTTCAGGTCAAGGACTTATTCAATACAGCGCTTGTAGATGATGTTATTATTGCCAATGCCTTCGCCTCGGAGGAAGAGCTGGAATGCTTAGGCAGATTGGACAGGAATATTTTAACTTTAAATTTGGAATTAGTAGACAATACGCCGGATATATATAGTAAAATTATATTAGAAGAGCTTCACTTCAACAGGGGAGATGTATCCGAGTACATGATTCGTTCTACTCAGAGTCGGGTAAAATATAAGGGCTGCGATTTTCCATTGTATCATTCCAAACCAATAAAAAGAGGAGATATACTCATTGAAAGCTCCTTGTACGAAAGATATGCAGGAGAGCTTCAGATTGCATTGAAGGATATGGAAAACAGCGGAAAAACCAATGTGGTAGGAAGGATTGTACCAGAGGAGGTTTTCCTTTTAGACCATATTCAACCCTGGCAGAAGTTTAAGCTAAAAGAGGCAATGGGATGTGATTAAAGTATGAAAGCAATTGTGAATGGAAAGATCATTACAAGGGATCAGGTAATTGAAAATAAGGTATTGATATTTGATGATAAAATAACAGCCATATGTGATGATGTGGATGGCATGTACGACGCGGAAGTGATAGATGCGAAAAATAGTTATGTTTCTCCAGGCTTTATAGACATTCACATTCATGGTGCCTTTGACTGTGATGCCATGGATGGGGAGCAAGAGGCCATAGAAACCATTCGCAAAGGACTGTGTCGATATGGAGTAACAGGATTTTTACCCACAACCATATCCTTAGATAAGGAAAGTATAAAAAAAGCCTTGGATAATATTCGCAGAGAGGCTCATGCAAAGGTAAGCGGAGCCAAAATATTGGGCGCTCATTTGGAAGGACCCTTTATTAATGCCTTGCGCAAGGGTGCTCATGCCGAAGAACATATTATGAAGGCTGATTATGAACTTATTAAAGACTATTTGGATATCATCAAAATCATAACCATCGCCCCTGAAATTGAGGGTAATATGGACTTTATAAGGGTTATGCACCAGCATAGTCCTATTCGCTTTTCCATAGGTCATTCAAATGCTACCTATGAGGAAGCTATGGATGCAATAGAAGCAGGCATCGAAAGTGCCACTCATATTTTTAATGCCATGAGCGCCTTGAACCATCGCGAACCAGGGGTGGCAGCTGCGGTGCTGAACAGTAATATATACTGCGAGCTGATTGCGGATAAAATACATGTGCATCCCGCAATGTTCAAGCTTTTGCTGAATACAAAGACCTGCGATAAGCTGATACTTATTACGGACGCTATGAGGGCAGCCTGTATGAAACATGGTGTTTATAGCTTAGGAGGGCAGCAGGTAACTGTAGAGCAAGGAGCAGCAAGGCTTTCGGACGGCACATTGGCTGGCAGTGTACTGCGACTGAACGAGGCAGTAAAAAATCTGTGGGAAAACACTGATTTATCCCTTCATCAAGTAATCAGAACAGTGACGATAAATCCAGCCAAGTTATTAGGTCTAGATAATGAGCTGGGAAGCATCGAGGCAGGTAAAAAAGCGGATATTATCATTTTTGATGAAAATATAGATATTCAGGCAACTTTTATTGAAGGAAAGCGAATCCTGTCTTGATGGTGCCAGGCACCACAGAATCAGGATATGAAGCTGCAGGAGGTATGAAATGCGTATTATAATAGCGAAGGATTATGATGAATTAAGTAAAAAAACTGCTAATCTACTAGCCAGTCAAATTACCCTAAAGCCTAATAGCGTACTAGGTCTGGCCACTGGTTCAACGCCGGTGGGCGCATATAATGATCTGGTTCGCATATACAAAGAAGGAGATATAAATTTTACAGAGGTAGTTACTTTTAATCTTGATGAATACTATGGTCTGGACAAAGAAAATCCTCAGAGCTATTACTACTTCATGATGGAGAATTTGTTCAAGCATGTTAATATAAACAAGCACAATATTCATATACCCAATGGAAGAGCAAAAGACATAGAGCTTGAATGTATTGAGTATGAGAATAAAATAAAACAAGCAGGAGGTATAGACCTGCAGCTGTTGGGAATAGGAAGAAATGGGCATATAGGCTTTAATGAGCCGGATGTGAAGTTTTTAGATGAGGATACAATCGAAGCCAATTCTCGTTTTTTTACTGCCTTAGATGAAGTGCCTCGCAAAGCCATAAGCATGGGGATAAAGACCATTATGCATTCAAGAAAAATCATCCTTCTCGCCAGTGGTGAGGAAAAGGCTGAAACCATCAACAGTATGATAAATGGAAAAATTACACCTGAGCTGCCAGCATCGGTATTGCAGCTGCATCCCGATGTAGTCGTGCTGCTTGATGAGAAAGCAGCTTGTAAATTATAGTACTGTAAAGGGGGATTCCAATGAAGGGGTTAGGAGCATCGCCAGGTATTGCCATTGCAAAGGCCTATGTAAAGACTGCCCGGATAAAGATAGAAAAAATGATGGCGGAAAATTCAGAGGCTGAGTTAGCAAAGCTTTTTCAAGCCATTGAAAAGTCCAAGGAGCAGTTAGATGAAATAAAAAAAATAACAGAAAGCAAAATAGGTGTTGATGAAGCACTGATCTTTGAAGCTCATGCTATGATACTAGAGGATCCGGATTTGGTGGACAAGATAGTGGATAAAATCAAAACTGATGGCGTGTGTGCTTCTTGGGCGGTCAGAGAAGCTGCTGATGAACTGGCACAGCTTTTTCAAGACATAGAGGACGATTACATCAAGGAACGCGTTCTAGATCTGCGAGATGTTTCAATGCGACTGATTGAAAACATATTGGGCCTGAAGGGCTTTGACTTAAGCAGCGTCATAGAGCCTGCAATAATTATTGCTGAAGAGCTGACACCTTCTGATATGTCAAGAATTTCTTCGGATAAGGTTTTAGGAATCATTACTGAAACAGGAGGTGCAACCTCTCATACTGCTATTATGTCCCGTGTGATGGGGCTGCCGGCTATTGTGGGAGCAGTGGGACTTTTGAATGCTGCAAAGCATGATGATGTTCTCATCATGAACGGTGGAACAGGAGAGTTTTATATAAATCCTGAAGCTGAAATACTGCAGCGTTTTGAAGATGAAAAGAATCTTCAACAGGAACAGCAGCAAGCTTTGCAAAGCTATATCGGGGTTAAGACATCGACAGCTGATGGCATTGAAATAAGTGTAGGCTGCAATATTGGATCGCCTAAGGATCTGGAAGCAGTCTTAAAAAATGATGGAGAAGGCATCGGACTTTTCAGAAGTGAGTTCCTTTATATGGATAGGAGCGCCATGCCTACAGAAGAAGAGCAGTTCGTTGCTTATAAGGCTGCTGCAGAAGCAATGGCAGGCAAGCCGGTCATCATACGAACCTTGGATATAGGTGGTGACAAACAGCTGGCTTATATGAATTTTCCCAAGGAAGACAATCCGTTTTTAGGATATAGGGCCATACGCTACTGCCTGGAGGAGCGGGAAATATTTCGCATTCAGCTTAGGGCAATGCTTAGAGCTAGCGCATTTGGCAATATAAAAATCATGCTGCCTATGATTAGTGGAGTGGATGAAGTAAAAGAAGCCAGGCTTGAACTTCAAAGATCCATGGGAGAGTTGGATAACAGGCAGCTTAATTATAATAAAAATATAGAACTGGGCATTATGATAGAAACTCCTTCGGCAGCGATTATTTCTGATAAGCTGGCGGAGGAGGTTGACTTCTTCAGCATTGGTACCAATGATCTTACACAATATACCTTGGCAGTAGATAGAATGAACAGCAAGATATCTCATTTATATACACCTTATCATCCCGCGGTGTTGAGACTGATCAAGCTTGTAGCAGATAATGCCAAGCGGGCAGGTATTTGGATCGGTATGTGCGGAGAAGCGGCACAAGATGAATTGCTGGTACCCATATTTGTAGGGATGGGCTTGGATGAGTTAAGCGTCAGTCCTCCGCAGGTACTGAAAATAAGAAAGCTTATCAATGGTTTAAACAAAAGAGATATGGAGCAGCATGTTAAAAATATCATGAAGCTGTCAAATGCGGAATCAATATTTGAATATATCAAAACCTGATAACTATGAATCTACCTCTGTGTGCTAGCACATCAGAGGTAGATCTGTGACAGGCACCACAGTTATCAGGTTTTAAACAAGCTAAAAATCGATTACTTCATATTCTTGTCTTAATAAATCAATCAACAGGACTTTTTTATTTAACAGCTCGCCTCTGCCAATAAGCAGCTTCAGCACTTCGCTTACCTCTATGGATGCTACCATGGCAGGTGTAAAGGATGGATTGCCATATTTCTTTTCTGCACCTTGCAGGTTTTCTTTTGCATAGAAGCGGCTGAGAAGCTTATCTCCTGGTAATATGGTAGAAACCTGTCCGTACCAGCCAGCTATAGCTCCATGGACCAGAGGAATATTCAGCTCCTCACAGAGCGCTTCCAGAATCAGCCGGGATTCAATATTATCCAAAGCATCTACAATAACATCTGCACCGCTTATGATTTGTTTTCCGTTTGCTTGTGTGAGCCTTTCCGTAATGGCATCTATCTTAATCAAAGGATTCACCTTTGACATTCTTTGCTGTGCTATGATTGCTTTTTTTACACCCAATACCTCTATATCTGATAAAATCTGCCTGTTTAGATTTGATTCATCAAATACATCACCGTCAACAGCGGTAATATGACCTATGCCCAATCGGCCCAGCATTTCTATTACATATCCGCCTAGTCCGCCGCAGCCTATTACGCATACCCTTCTTTGGGATAAACTTTCATTTTCTTCTATGGATAGAGTGGCTATATTTCTAGCGTATCTGGGTAACATTTTAGCCACCTCCTACAGGTGGAAAAAGTGATATGGTGTCATTCTCCATCAGTATTGTATCTAACTTACCATCTCTTCCATTGATTAATAATATTGCTACTTCTGCTTGGTCAATGCCAAGCTTGTCAATCACACCTTGCGGTGTAGCAGGATCAGGTAAGTTCAACTCCAGTACCTTTTGTCTGCCGTCTCTAAAGGTAGCAAATAGTCTAACAGTAATTTTCATAATATCACCTCCGATATGGTGTGAAGAATTACCCCTGGGCAAGCCCAGGGGTAATCATTATAATCCTAGCTTTGATAATCGATCAGACTCAGGAATTCCATTTTCTCCCCAGCCTCTTAGGGTGTAGTACTCCGGAAGAAGCTCTGATAATCTGTGTACATTTCCTTTTGAAGGACCTTCAGGGATAGGATCCTCCAGCAATCTCTTAGGCAATGTATCCTGCGCCGGATCAATGCCTGCCTGTAAATTAAATAACCTTTCAAGGGCGTAAATTCTTTCTCCTGCTTCCAGCAAGGATTCAACAGTATGTTCGGTACCACAAACAGCATTGTATGCTTTTGTATAGTCTGCTGCATTCATTGCAAAGGAAGTAAATAAGCATAAACCCAGCGAATCGATAACAGCTGTAAGATCCTGGAATGTCTTAACCCACGCTGCTTTGCCCTCTAGGGTAAACCGATCAAGCTTTTCAGGTACACCCAATATTTCAGGAGAAATCATGTAGCCTCTTACATGGCAGCCCCCTCTGTTAGATGTCGCATATTGAAGACCGTGACCTTGAATGCCTCTTGGGTCATATGCAGGAAGCTCAAGCTTCTTAACGGACATAGATAATTCAGGAACTCCGTACATCTCACAAAGTCGGTAGGAGCCTTCCGCCATTTTTGCACCCAAGCCTTCTTTTTTACCTATTTTTTGAGTCCACTCAATGGTTGCATCAGGATTTCCAAAAGCAAGGGAGGTACCATCAAGTTCATCGTCCTTTATATAACCCTTCTCATAAAGCTCCATGGCCGCTGCAATTGTAGAGCCAACAGATATGGTGTCTAAACCATATTCATTGCACCAATAGTTTGCTTTGAATATAGAAACGATATCGGATATTCCGCAATCAGAACCGAAAGCCCAAAGGGTTTCGTATTCAGGCCCACCAACTTCCAGTCCCATATCTTCAATCTTAACCCACCTGCCACAAGCGATAGGGCATCTGTAGCATGGATTTTTTCTTAATAAATATTCATTGGTCATCGTTTCACCGCTGATGTCATCAGCTGCTTCAAAATGAGATGTTTGGAAGTTATTTGTCGGCAATACACCATTTTCATTGATGATATTTACAAGTACGGCTGTGCCATAGGTTGGCAAGCCTGTTCCGGTAACGCCGTGCTCTCTAATCTGCTTCATGAATCCGGTATTGGCTTCTTTTAGCTTAGCCTCATCAAATATAGGTGTCTTACCGCTTCCTTTAACAGCAATGGCTTTAAGATTCTTAGATCCCATAACTGCACCAACGCCAGAACGACCAGCTGCTCTATCGTAATCATTCATGATGGCAGCCATTTTAGATAATTGCTCTCCCGCCGGACCTATGGTCAATATTTTCGCTTTATCAGGCATTTCAGCCTTTATCTCGTTTGTAACCTCTGTTACCAGCTTGCCCCAAAGTCTTGAGGCTTCTTTTATTTCAACCTTGTCATCTTCTATTGTAATATAAACAGGCTCATCGGCTTTATCCTCTATGATGATTACGTCATAGCCTGCTGCCTTTAGCTCTGCACCCCAGTGACCACCAGAGTTTGAACTTGCTATTGTACCTGATAATGGCGATTTGGTTACTACCATATATCTTCCGCCGGTTGGTACGCTGGTTCCAGTTAGGGGACCTGCGACGATAAACAGTTTGTTTTCGGGACTTAAAGCATCTACTTTAGGATCTACCTCGTCCATAAATAGCTTTGTACCAAGACCTCTGCCACCTATAAACTTTTTCGCTTTTTCGATATCAAGTTCTTCTACCTTAATGCTTTTTAGCTTAAGATTGATTCTTAATACTTTTCCTATATAGCCTGACATGTAAAAACCCCCTTAGTAATTTTATGATTCACTTTAATATAAAGCAACATCTGTGCCAAATCATAAAAAACATTGGGGGTATCTTATAACCCTTGATTTTACTGGATTGCATGAAAATTGGGAATATTAAGCACAATTACCATTGGTGGAGTGTTCCGTTATGGAACTATAAAGTGCAATTATGCATGTTCTATTTTGGAACGATGTTCTGTTTCGGTACAATAAATCCCGTATTTTTCTAATTTTCGATAGAGCGTGTTTCTACCAATGCCCAAAATTTTAGCGGCTGTAGTAACATTTCCCATAGAATCATTTAAAATAGCCATTATATGCTGCTTTTCCACTTCCTCCAAGCTTAAAGCAACGCTCGCTTGAACAGGACGGTTGGCTTTAGATTTTTTACCAAGAAAGTTTGGGTGGATAGATTCTGTATTTACTATTAACTCTATCACATTTTCCAACTCTCTGATATTACCTTGCCATTCATGATTTTCTAGGTATTCCATGTATTCTGCTGAGATGGGCACCCTTCTTTTATTCAGCCTCTTGGAGGTCTTATCCATGTAATAGTCAAAAAGAAGCGGTATATCATCGGATCTCTCTCTAAGAGGCGGTAGATATATAGGAAGAACATTTAGCCTATAAAAGAGATCTTTTCTAAAATTACCGGCTTCAACTTCGTTTTTTAGATCCTTATTGGTAGCGGCAATAATTCTGACGTTGACAGGTATTTGCCGATGACTTCCGATTCTAGTGATTACACCTTCCTCTATGACCCTTAGAAGCTTGATTTGCATGTCTATTGGCATCTCTCCGATTTCATCAAGAAAAATAGTACCTTCATCTGCAAGTTCAAATTTACCGGCATTGCCACCCTTTTTTGCACCGGTAAAAGCGCCTTCTTCGTAGCCGAACAATTCAGATTCAATAAGAGTTCTAGGTATAGCTCCACAATTTACTGCAATAAAAGGCTCTTCTTTTCGGATACTAAAGTTATGAATGGACTGCGCAAAGACTTCCTTGCCGGTACCGCTTTCACCTGTAATCAAAATAGTGGAACTGCTATCGGCTATTTTCATTGCATATTCGATGGTTTTCAAAAAACCTTCATTTTTTCCAATTATTTTATCAAAGGTATATATTGCTTGACCGCTAAGGATCTTACCTGCCAGCTTTCGGCTCTTTTTGAGCTCATAGAAAATATGAATGATTTCTATAATTTCTCTTTCAGCATTATATATGGGATAGGCAGTAAGCGTAAATTGTGTTTTGTTTGCTCTTGCCTTTACATTTACATCCTTGTCAACATAGCTTTCTCTTGCTGTAAGCTTATCTACAACCTCATTCCAGCCTTCAATCAAACTCCATACCTTTATGTTTTTTATCTCAAATTCACTATAGCCAAACATTTTTACAATCTGTTTGTTTATAGAAGTAATATTGCCTGATAAATCTGAGGTCAGAATACCTGAGGATACGGAATCAAATATACTTTCAATATGTTTCTTTGAAATGGTTAGTATTGAATTAATATTATTTACCTCAAGCATGCGCTCGATTGCATTTGCCGCTGCCACTACCATTCCCAAGGTGTGAGAATGTACATTTTGGCTATATCCTGTTAAATCAATAATACCAATAATCTTGCCATTGGTATCCCTGATTGGTGCAGCAGAGCATGTCCATTTATGGTAAGCCTTGATAAAATGCTCCCTCCCTGATACTTGTATAGGTGCACTTTCGCTAATTGCCATGCTCATAGCATTGGTACCAATACTCTCTTCATCCATATAAGCTCCTGGTATCATTTTGAGTCTGTGTGCTTCTGATAATATTTTTTCATCACCTGTGACGCTAAGGATACAGCCTTCGGCATCATTAAGTATTACAAAAAAATCTGAACCTCTGACAAAGTTATATAAATGCTCTAAAAAAGGAGCCGCTGTCTTGATGAGGTCTTTGTGCTGTACAAGCTTTTGAATTAAGGCTTCGCCTTCTAATACTCTAGTGCTGAATATATTCTCAGGCTTTAGCCCCTTGTTTATACATCTTAAATGAGAAGCTTCAATACACTTTTTCATTTCTATTCACCATCCTCTTGACACAACTGTTTAAGGCTTTTCATTTATATTCTTGATAGATGTAAATAATCCTTTAAAGTTATGCAATTAATGAGGTTGCAAAGCCTGCAAGAAGGTTTTTTCAACTAATCATACAAAACCTATTGACAAAGTAGGTGAAAGGGCATTATAATTTAAAACATAGTAAACAGATAGGAATGGTTGATTTTCTATCGAGAATAAAATTGATAGCTCAAAATGCAGCTAATTAAATTGGAGGAAGTAAAATGAAAAAAAGAGTTCTACTTGTAACAGCAATCATCACGATAATGGCACTGGTATTTACCGGCTGCAGTTCAGCAAAACAAACAGCGACAACAAAGGAGCCTGCTGGTGAAGTAAATCAGGAAAATCTGCTGGAGAAGATAAAAACAGAAGGCGTCATTAAGATAGGAACAGAAGGCACATACGCACCATATACATTCCATGATAAAGATGGCAAGCTTACCGGCTTTGACGTTGAGATTGCTGAAGAGGTAGCGAAAAGACTTGGCGTAAAGGTTGAATTCATTGAAACAAAATGGGACGGCATGTTTGCAGGACTTGATGCAAAAAGATTTGATGCAGTTGCCAATCAAGTAACTATAAGACCAGACAGACTTGAAAAATATGATTTCTCAGATTCATATGTATCATCAAGATCAGTGCTTATAGTACATGAGGAAAATAATGAAATAAAAAGCTTCGAGGATTTAAAGGGAAAAAAATCAGGGCAATCTCTTACCAGCAACCTTGCAGACATAGCAAGATCATTTGAAGCAGAGCTTGTACAGGTTGATGGTTTCAATCAAGCACTTGATTTACTTAATTCAAAGAGAATAGATGCTACAATCAACGACAACTTATCCTTCTTGGATTACAAAAAACAGAAACCTGATGCGCCTATAAAAGTTGTAGATAAAATGGATGAAACTGGTGAGTCCGGGATTTTATTTAACAAAGGCAATGGAGAACTAGTTGAAGCAGTTAATACAGCATTGGCCGACATGAAGGCTGACGGAACATATTTAAAAATATCAGAAAAATGGTTTGGTGAAGACGTTTCAAAATAACATTAGAAGGGTGAATATCAATGGATGAAAGAATGGTAAGAGTTATTGGAATACTTATAGACTCCTTTTTCCCTCTTTTAAAGGCAGGTTTGATGTTTACAGTACCTCTTACTATAATCTCATTCTTCCTGGGGATGATTGTGGCATTCACTGTAGCAATTATTAGGGTGTCAAATTTCAAACCGCTCCTGGCAATTGTAAAGTTTTATGTGTGGATCATTAGAGGAACACCACTGCTGGTGCAGCTGTTTATCATATTCTACGGACTGCCAAGCATAGGCTTAACCCTTGATGCTTTTGTTTCTGCAGTAATAGGTTTTACCTTGAGTGTAGGAGCTTATGGCTCTGAAACCATCAGAGCTGCCATATTGTCTGTGCCTAAAGGTCAGTGGGAGGCAGCCCATGCGTTGGGTCTATCCAAAAGTCAGACACTGCTTTATATCATCATCCCACAAGCTATAAAAGTGGCTATTCCGCCAATGGCAAATTCATTCATAAGCTTGGTGAAGGATACTTCTTTGGCTGCGGCGATTACCTTTACAGAACTTTTTCAGGTGGCACAGCAGATTACGGCACGAACCTATGAGCCTCTATGGCTTTATATCGAAGCGGGATCGATTTATCTGATTTTTTGTTCT
This sequence comes from Clostridia bacterium, assembly GCA_029256325.1. GTDB lineage: Bacteria > Bacillota > Clostridia > Lutisporales > Lutisporaceae > GWB2-37-7. The sequence continues at coordinate 11,057 of JAQSYD010000024.1, read as the reverse complement.
GTGCTTACGATATTGCAGTCCAGACTTGAAATAAAGTTCGGGAAAAGTGGGGATTAACATGATTAAATTAGAAAATGTATATAAAAGCTTTGATCATTTAGAGGTGCTTAAGAATATAAACTTGACAGTTCAAAAAGGTGAGGTTGTATGTATCATTGGACCAAGCGGTTCAGGTAAAAGCACCCTTCTAAGGTCCTTGAATCAATTGGAAAGAATAACAAGCGGCAGCGTATATATTGATAATGAGCTAGTAGATGAGAGGAGCAATAATAAGGACATTAGCAAGATTTCTTCCAAAAAGATTTCTGAGGTCTGCTCCGAGCTGGGGATGGTTTTTCAAAGATTTAACCTTTTCCCTCATATGACCGTGTTGGAGAATGTAATGCTGTCACCAATGAAGATAAAAAAACTTTCAAAGCAGGAATCTATGGAAAGAGCTTTAAAATTGCTGCATAAGGTGGGACTGACAGATAAGAAGGACGAATATCCTTCAAAGCTTTCGGGGGGGCAGCAGCAGAGAGTTGCTATTGCAAGAGCACTGGCTATGGAGCCTAAGATCATGCTTTTTGATGAACCTACGTCAGCGCTGGATCCCGAACTGGTTTGTGAGGTGCTTGATGTAATGAAAGGACTGGCAAAGGAAGGTATGACGATGCTGGTTGTGACCCATGAGATGGGCTTTGCAAGAGAAGTGGCAGATCGTGTGATATTCATGGACAATGGTGAGATACTGGAAACGGATCGTCCGGAAAACATATTCAATAACCCCGGCCACATGAGAACAAAAGAATTTTTAAGCAGGATTTTATAAATCCTGCTTTTTTGGTGCCAGGCACCAAGGATATCAGGATATGCACTTGGATATTGTAATAGTTAAAACCATCTGGTAATATTAGGATAATTATACCAAAGATATTTCTTTGTATATTAAGGTGGTGACATGATGAAATACGTCAAAGACTTTACAGCAAAAGCCAAATTCACATCAAATCTAACGACCACGTTTTTTATAGCTTATATGGCTTATACCTTCAGTAAATGGCATAGGATTACAGGCTTTGACAGATTGATCAATCTATTAATCATTATCCTTATTATGGCTATCAACATAAAATTTTATCTTATATATACAAATTTAAGCACCTTTGATAAAGAGGCAGACGATTTCATGAGTAAGCAGACTTATAAGCAGGAAAAGCGAGAATACAACAACTTGGTGAGAGCTACATTGTGGATGGGGATCGCTTTATTGATAGGAAAGGTGCTATGGAGGAATAGATTTGGTGATAAAAGAACTCAATAGGGTAAGTGACGATGTAGCCAAAGAAATCAGTGAGTTAGTTGAACAATGCAATAACTACGATGGTATAGAAGGTATCATTGAACTTGATAAATCCATAAATTTTAACCAGGAAATGAATACCATCTTTATGGCCTATGAGGGCAATAAGCTGGTGAGTGTCCTATCTCTATTTGTGCCAGGGCGTGAGGAAGCAGAAGTGTCGGCAATGACACTGCCGGATTATAGGCTAAGAGGTTATTTTTCAGAGCTGATAAAAAGAGCCGAAGAAGAGATCAAAAGGTATGATGTGCCTGATTTATTATTTGTATGTAATGGAAATTCTGCAAACGGAAAAGCTGTTATAGCAAAACAAAAGGCTATATATGAGTTTACAGAGTATTTCCTAAAATATAATCATAAATTTGATCCTGTAATAAAGGATTATAGTTATAGAATAAAGCTTCATAAAGCAGGACTAGAAGATATAGAAAGCATAGTCAAGATAAATATGGGTGCTTTTCATAATAGTTATGAAGGTGCAAAAAGTCTTGCTAATGCTGCTTTAAAGGCAGATAATCGTGAGGTGTTTCTTGCTAATATAGAAGGTGAGTTTGTGGCTAAGGGTGTCATTTGCTTTGAAAACGGAGGAGCCTCTATTAATGGATTAGGCGTATTGCCTGAGCACCAAGGAAAAGGCTATGGCAAAGAAATACTATATTCCATCATCCAAAGGATTATGGAATATAAAATTGAAGATATTTGTATAGAAGTAGAAAGTGAAAATGACAATGCGTTTCAGCTCTATAAAAATTCCGGCTTTGAAGTACAAAGTGCATGGGAATACTATAGAAAAACAATAGAATAAGCTATGACTATAACCTCCAAACTGCAAAATCAGTTGTTTGGAGGTTGCTGTTTTTTGTGATAATATAATTATATATTACTGGATTAATTTTACATAAGAAAACCTGTGGATATAAGGATTTGCAGAATTAATTCAAAACCTGATAAAAAGGTGCCTGGCACTCAAAAAGGAGGATTTGATGTTTAAGATACTGATTATTGAAGATGATGTTAAGATAAGAGAAATCATATTAGAGAATATACAAAAGTGGGGATATGAAGGTTTTGTAGTGAAGGACTTTAGCAAGGTGATGGAAGACTTTACGGAGTATCAGCCTCATTTGGCATTATTAGATATAAATTTGCCTGCCTTTGATGGTTTTTATTGGTGTGGTAAAATCAGAGAGATTTCAAAGGTGCCTATCATCTTTATTTCCTCAAGAAATTCAAATATGGATATCATTATGGCGGTCAATATGGGAGGAGACGACTTTGTGCAGAAACCTTTTTCTTTAGAGGTATTGTTGGCAAAGGTAAATGCGTTGCTGCGCAGGACATATTCTTATATTGATGTGGACACAAGTATTCTGGAATATCAAGGCGTGGTGTTGAACCTTAAGGACAGCACAGTGCTTTATCAGCAGCAAAAGCTTGAACTTACCAAAAATGAATTCAAGATATTATATGTACTTATGAAAAATAACGGTAAGTTAGTAAGTCGTGATGAAATAATGCGCAAGCTGTGGGAGGATGAAAGCTTTGTAGATGATAATACGCTTACTGTAAATATAAACAGGCTGCGCAAGGACTTGGGGAATATGGGTTTAGATGATTTTATAAAAACTAAAAGAGGACAGGGGTATATAATACAATGAGTTTAATCAGCTATATATGGGATAAAAAGCGATTATTACTTTTATATGTGATGCTTATGGCTTTTGTCAGCAGTGTCTATTATTTGAATATACCCAGGGACTTTGTATTAAACGAACTTTTTTATATCAACATCGTATGCTTTATCATGTTGATCGCATATCTAATAGCAGGTTATTGCTTAAAAAACAGCTTCTATAAAAAGCTTTATGCTGCAGTAAAAACATCTCATGACAATTTGCTAAACGCTTTGCCTAAAGGTAAGAGCTTCGAGCAAAAAGTATATGCGGAGCTGCTGCAAAAGCTCTATGAACAACAGAATAGTAGGTTGGAAGAACTCTATGAAGAGAAAAAAGAAAATCTCGAATATATAACTTCTTGGGTGCATGAAATAAAAACACCTATCGCGGCAAGTCGACTGGTTATAGAAAATGGGGCGGAAAAACCCATAGAACAAGTACTGGAAAGTATCAAGGAAGAGTTGGATAAAATTGAAGCACAGGTTGAACAAGTGCTTTATAACTCTAGAGCTGACGAATTTGCTAAAGACTATATGATCAGTGAAGTCATTTTAGAAGAAATAGTAAAGGCTGTTGTGAAAAAACATGCGAATACCTTTATAAATAAGAAAATTAAAATAGATATTGAAAATGTAGATTTAGAGGTCATTAGTGACAGGAAGTGGCTGTTTTATATAATGGATCAATTAGTAGTGAACTCCTTGAAATACACCCAAGCTGAAGGAAAAATCACTATAAGAGGAATGATTAAGGAAAAAGAAAAGCAGCTGATTATTGAAGACAATGGAATTGGCATCCGGAAAGAGGATATTGCAAGGGTTTTTGACAGAGGTTTTACAGGCCATACTGGCAGGCAGGATTACAAAGCAACTGGTATGGGATTGTATCTAAGCCGTAAACTAGCTCGCAAGCTGGGTCATGACATATCCATAGAATCTATTCATGGCGAGTATACTAAAGTGACGATTCATTTTCCTAAGCTTATTGATTACTTTAATGTGACAAAAATGTAAGCGTTGCATTTCAATTTGTTATATTGATAAATGGTAGAAAACATCTTGCTAATTTAGAATAATGGTTGAAGGCTGAAATATGCATTCAGCCTATTTTAAATTGTGAAAATGTGGAGGTAAATATATGAACAATGTTCTTGCGGCAAAAAACTTAAAGAAAATATATGGTTCCAGGGGTAATAACTATACTGCACTGCAGGACATCAATATGGAGATTGAACAGGGAGAGTTTGTAGGCATCATGGGTCCCTCGGGAGCTGGGAAGACAACTCTGCTGAATATCATATCGACCATTGACAAACCAACCTCAGGCAGTATTTTAATTGACGGAGATGACATTGTAAAAATGAAGGAAAATCAGCTTTCTGCTTTTCGAAGAAGCAAGCTGGGTTTTATATTTCAAGATTTTAATCTGCTTGATACGCTGACTGTTATGGAAAATATGATTCTTCCGTTGACGCTTGCAAAAGTTAATCCTAAGCTTATAGAGCAAAGGACGGTAGAAGTCAGCAATATTCTAGGCATAGAGGACATCCTGTATAAATACCCCTATGAGATTTCTGGTGGACAAAAGCAAAGAACGGCAGCAGCTAGAGCTATCATACATCAACCTAAGCTGATTTTGGCTGATGAGCCAACAGGTGCGTTGGATTCAAAGTCATCTATGGAGCTTCTGCAATGTTTAAGTGATCTGAACAAAAGCAATGGGGTCAACATTATGATGGTAACTCATGATGCCTTTGCAGCCAGTTATTGCAAGAGAATTATATTTATTAAAGATGGACAGCTTTTTACAGAGCTTCATAAAGGCAGCTCCAGAAAGGAATTCTTCCAAAAGATACTGGATGTTTTAAAGACTATGGGAGGTGACAACAGTGACCTTATTTAACATGGCATTTAAAAATATCAGGAGGAATTTTAATAACTACTTTATCTACTTTGTTTCTATGGTGTTCAGCATCATGATATATCATATATTTACATCAATACAGTATAATGAACAGATTGTTAACCTACAAGAGATTAAGAGCAGCATCTTTATTACCTTTAAGACATCATCCATCGTTATTGCGATATTTGCAGGTATATTTATCTGGTACTCAAACTCTTTCTTCATTAAAAAAAGGAAAAAAGAGGTGGCGTTGTATTCTCTGATGGGGGTCAAGAAGAGGCAAATAGGCAGGATGCTTTTTTATGAAAACCTCATGATGGGCATGTTGGCTCTGACAGCAGGCGTCTTATTGGGAAGTCTATTGTCTAAGCTATTTATAATGCTGCTGCTGCAGCTGATGGGCTACAGCATTCATGTCAAGTTTGCGATACAGCTGAAGCCCATTATAAACACTGCTATAATGTTTTCTGTTTTATTTTTAATAACTTCAGTTCATAGTTATAGCATCATATATAAATTTAAGCTTATTGATTTGTTTAAGGCAGAAAATATCGGAGACAAAGAACCAAAAGCATCTTGGATTGCGTCGTTGTTGGGTTTGCTGCTTGTTGGCGGAGGTTACTTCTACTATCTGGGGGTAGAAAAGCTTCATGCTTTGGTGCCATTTATTACACTAGCCCTGGTGGTAACAGGAACGTATCTGCTGTTTTCATCCTTAACAGTCTATATCATAAAGCTTGCCAAAAAAAATAAGGTGAACTATTATAGCGGTACAAATCTGATTAGTACATCGCAGCTGATGTATAGACTGAAGGGGCACGCAAGAACCTTGGCTACCATAGCTGTACTTAGTGCTACAACCTTGACGGCAATGGGTGTGACCTCCAGCTTTTATTACGACTTCCAGACAAATATAAACAAGCACTACCCTTTTAGTTACGCATATGTAAGTGATAAAACAGGCTTGGATAAAGCTGTAGATGCAGTAATAGCAAAGTATCCTGAACATGCTATAAAAAGCTCAGTAAACTACGAGTTGATAAGCTTCCAAGGCAAGCTGCCTAATGTTGGCTTTAGTGAAAAATATAGGGATAAAGAAATATCAGTAATGTCAGAAAAGACATATAATGAAATTGCAAAAGCAAGGGGCCTAAACACTAGAATATACTTGGACTTCCATAAGGATATCTTATTTATTGATACCTTTTATAGCAAGGCATTTATGAAGCCATACAAGGGCAAGGATCTGGAAATTAAAGTGGATGGAGAAGTGAGAAGCTATCAAATAAAAGACTTTCAGTCAGCACCTTTGTTAAATGAGCGTATAGCTGATTATCTGGCAGTTGTTGATGAGGATGTGTATGAAGAACTACGTGAAAAAGGAGAAATCGTGTATGGAAATGCGTATATTGTAAATAACGCAAAAGATAGTGCGGCTTTAACTGATGAGCTATATAGAACCCTTAAGCATGCGGGTATGGACGTGGATAAATGGCCAAAACCATTTTCTGCTTTTTATGATAATTATAAAGCACAACTGATGGGTTCGGGCTTAACAATATTTGTTGGAGCATTCTTAGGATTAGTATTTCTGTTGGCTACAGGAAGTATTATTTTCTTCAAGCAGCTGTCAGAAGCAAATGAAGATAAGAAACGCTACGGCATACTAAGGAATGTAGGCTTTGACAAGAAGGACATAAAGTCGATCATCAGTAAGCAGATGTTGTTTGTATTTATGCTTCCATTGGCTGTCGGAATTACACATAGCATTGTTGCAGTATCCATACTTAAAAAGGCTCTAGGCATGGATGTGTTTGTACCATTAACAATCACAATTGGTGTATACACCTTGATATATATGATCTATTATCTCTTGACAGTAGATGCATACGGCAAATTAGTGGAAAACGGACGATGATTTGAGTATTCTTGTCAGGCACCGAGGTATCAGTTTTTCAAAACCTGATACCTCGGTGCCTGGCACCAAAAAAGAAGGATTTGTATTCTTCCATAATATTTACTTGCTAATGCAAAGCCGTTGCCATATAATAGTAATGTTAGTGGCAGAGAATTTGCTGCATTAGCCGGCTTGCCAAGAGGTGCCAGAGTTGTAGGCTGGGCAATGAGGGCTGTTCCCGAGAATTGGGTACTTCCCTGTCATAGAGTAGTGAGAAAATCAGGTAAACTGGCTCCTGAATATGCCTTTGGCAGTCAGGAAGTTCAAAGAAGCCTGTTGGAAGCAGAGGGAGTAACCTTTAAAATAAATGGTTTGATAAATATGGAAGAGAATTTATGGAAACCATAATGTTGAAGCTAAAAAGCATTGATTTGCATCATTGCTTATTTAATTTCAAATATGGGTTATAATACTAATAATTAATAAAAGTTGAAAGAAGGATGACAATGGAAGAAAAGAAATTTAGCCAATTAGGCTTAGGAGAAAAAGTACTTAAAGCAATTGATGATATGGGGTTTGAAGAGCCCTCCCATATACAAGCAGAAATAATTCCTGTTGTGTTGGAGGGTTATGACGTTATAGGTCAAGCACAAACAGGTACTGGTAAGACATTAGCCTTTGGAGCACCAATTTTAACCAACATGAAAAAAGCTGAAGGGAAAATAAGCTGTATTATACTTGCTCCTACAAGAGAGCTGGCGATACAGGTTAACGATGAAATCATCAGAATTGCAAAGCATTCAAGAGTAACGCTGCTGCCGGTATATGGAGGTCAGCCAATAGACAGGCAGATTAAGGCTATTAGAAGAGGTGTTGACATTATTGTCGGCACGCCAGGCAGAGTACTGGATTTAATAAGAAGAAAAGTTATAGACCTTGGAGATATTCAATTCTTGGTACTTGATGAAGCGGACGAAATGTTAAATATGGGCTTCATTGAAGATATTGAGGAAATTATAAAGAACTGCAGCAAGGAAAGACAGACAATGCTTTTCTCTGCTACAATGCCGGATGAAATTAGAAAGCTTTCAAAGAAGTACATGAAGACGGACACAAAGCATGTATCTATCGTGAAAAGCACCATGACTGTTTCAACAGTTGAGCAGTATTACTTTGAAATCAAGCAAAATAATAGATTTGAGTCATTTTGCAGAATTCTTGATGTAGATGAGCCAGAAACAGCCATTATCTTCTGTAAAACCAAAAAAGGTGTTGATGAGCTGGTTGAGTCCATGCAAGCAAGAGGCTACAATGTTGAGGGTATGCACGGAGACATGAACCAGAACCAAAGAATGAATACCTTAAGAAAGTTCAAGGAAGGAAACTTGGAGTTCTTGGTAGCTACTGATGTTGCAGCAAGAGGCATAGACGTTGAAAATATTACACACGTAATAAACTATGATTTGCCTCAGGATATTGAGTCTTATGTTCATAGAATTGGAAGAACAGGCAGAGCCAATAAAGAAGGTACAGCATATACACTGGTTACTGCCAGAGAATACATGACTCTTAAGCAAATTGAGAAGATGACCAAGAGCAAGATCAAGAGAAAAGATATTCCTACCATCGATGATATATTCCTATCCAAGTACAGAAGTATGGTAGAAAGAGTGAGAGAAACTCTTGGAAAAGAAGATTACAAGCGCTTTGTACCATTGGCAGCAGAGCTGGATGAAGAGTTCAACCTGGTTGATGTAACAGCAGCCTTGATGAATATCGTTTACAACAAGGAAGTAAGCTTCGAATATACAGAGAACAATATTGGACATACTACTGATTTTGTAAGGCTTTTCTTAACAGTAGGCCGTATGGACAGAGTAAATCCAAAGCAAATTTTACAGTTCTTCTCAGATCATGCCAATACCAATAAGACTGATATTGGGGATATTGATATACTTGACAAATTTACCTTTGTTAATGTAAATGAAGCAGCTGCAGAGCGTATTATAAAAACCTGCACTGGCAAGAGACTGGCAAACAGAAGAGTCAAGATAGAAATTTCCAAGAAAAGAGACTAAAAGGGTATAATAAAGAGGTGCATGTATGTAATAATATATGTGCCTCTTCATATAAGGGGGATGATTATGAATATAATTAGTTTTCTTAAACTGGTGGAAATACAAACAAAAGTAGCGAGCATGATACCGTTTCTACTTGGTACAAGCTATGCTTTGTACAGATTCGAAAGCTTCAATATAAATAATTTCGCGCTTATGCTCATATCTTTATTAAGCTTTGATATGACAACAACAGCATTGAATAACTACATAGACTACAAAAAGGCAATCAAAAAGCATGGCTTTGGCTATGAAAGCCATAATGCAATTGTACGATATAAGCTAAAGGAAGGAACTGTTGTTGCGGTTATTGCATCAATGCTTGCTATAGCTGTTATTGCAGGGGTCTTGCTATATTTGAATACCGGATTTGTAGTGCTGCTATTAGGAGCAATTTCCTTTGCTATAGGCATCCTTTACTCCTTTGGACCCATTCCAATATCACGCACTCCTTTTGGAGAATTTTTTTCTGGCTTTACCATGGGCTTCGTCATTACATTTCTTGCAACCTATATACACGTAAGGGATTTAGGATTTATTATATTTTCTTATCAAGGCGGAATGCTGAATATAAGTTTGAATTTACTTGAGCTTTTGTATATGGCTTTAATTTCAGTACTGCCTATTTGCGGCATTGCAAATATTATGCTGGCAAATAATATATGTGATATAGAAGACGATGTTGTAAATAGAAGATATACCTTGCCTGTTTATGTAGGGAAGGAAAAAGCTTTGCAGTTGTTTAAGCTTATTTATTACACAGGCTACCTTGCGGTAATTTTAGCCTTAGTCCTAGGGATTATACCTATATCATCAGTGCTTGTATTGGCGACCTTTGTCCTTGTAAACAAAAATATCAAGGCATTTTATAAGCTTCAAACAAAGAAAGACACCTTTGCCTTGGCAGTGAAAAATTTTGTTATATTCAGTGTAGTGCAAATAGCTGCTATTTTAATAGGAACAGTCTTTAATATTTAATTGATTAACTAAAACTTATTTCATATATTGAAATAAGTTTTTTTTGTAAAATTTTCGCAACATTTGTACAAAATTGGTAAATACATGAAGGAAATTTTACTGAAATGTAGAATTATAGTACAGCTTAAATGTAAAATTTGACAAGAAGGATTAGGTGAACCCGCATGGGGCGTGTGATCAACAAGGTTTTTAAATTAGGAGCCAAACTATCTGCATATTTACCTAAGGCGTATGAGGAACAAATAAGACAAGAGCTTATTCAATTGAACATTAAGAGAGAAAGAATTCTTGCAATTGTGTTAAGCTTATTTTTAATAATCATTATAGGAAGCAGATACATTGTTAGAAATACAGCAATTCTTGACAAATATATATCAAGAGACTCCATATATATACACTTCATATTAATCACATTTACACTTTTATTTCTTGCATACACACATAAAATCAATAGAATTTCAAAGAAACAAATGTTTGAACTAGATCTAGTACACAAGACATTGGTATTTTCAGTAATGATCTTATGTGCAGCTATCGCCATCAACAATGATGTCTTAAATCAGAGGCCTTTGGCATACATTATAGCAATGTATTCTATCGCGTCGACATTGTTATTGAATCCAAATGAAGGACTAACGATATATCTTACATCATATATTATATATATTACAGGAATTCTATATTTTATAGGGACTAGCTGGAGGGTGCTGGAAAGTATAATATTTTCCCTGCCACTATTTATACTTGCTCTATTGGTATCTCGGATTAATTATTCTTCTTTTGTAAATAATTTTATCAGCCGCATGCAAATAGAAGAAAAAAACCGAGAGCTTGATTATATGTATAGCACTGTAGAGGAAGTTTTGACACTGCGGACGGAGCAGTTGAACCATGCCATGGAAATGGATAGGCTTAGAACAGCATTTTTTTCCAACATTTCTCATGAATTGAGAACACCGTTAAATATTATTTTTTCAGCAGAGCAAATGTTAGAATTGGTATGCAAGGATCAAAATATACAGAACCGAAAGCAAGAAATACTGAAGTATAACGCAATGGTTCAGCAAAATTGCTATAGACTTATTAGACTGATAGAAAATCTTATAGATATTACCGAAATCGATGCAGGACAAAATAAGATC
>JAQSYD010000160.1 GCA_029256325.1 Clostridia bacterium | reverse complement strand
CTATATATTCACCATATATGGCATGTATCAATGCTTCAATATTGTTACGGAGCAGCAAGGGATACCTCAAGCTGTCTTAATAAGAGCTTTGGAACCGGTAGAGCATTTAGATTTCATGGCACATAGACGTTTTAAAAAAACCTATGCTGAGCTGAGCAGCAAGCAAATCAAGGATCTGAGCAACGGTCCTGGAAAGCTTTGCATTGCAATGGATCTTAGCAAGGAGCAAAACAAAATTGATATGTGCGTGCAAAATAAAACAGATGATATTTATGTTTATGACGATGGCTGCAAGGATTTTGAAATAGAAGCCTCTCCTCGCATAAATATAGATTATGCCGAGGAATATGTAGATAAGCCTTGGAGGTTTACCATGAAGGGCAATCGATATATTTCTAAAAAATAGTTTAAAGCTGTATTTATTACTTCCAAAAATTACATGTCAAAAAAAACAAGAAAAATTTATAAATAATATTGACAAGCTCTCCAACATGCTTTAATATCTTAACAAAGCAGAAAAACGAAATTGAATAATGGCTTTGATGAGAAAGAGTAAAGATACATTTTCTTTTACAGAGAGTTCCCGGTAGGTGAGAGGGGCAATTGAAAGTATTTTGAACACATCTCTGAGCTGGACACCGAACCTGATGATCAATAGTAGGCTGTCCCGGATTCCTTGCACCCGTTAATGTGCTAGAGTATAAACAGTATTGTCGTACTCGAAGAGGTTGATATCGTGAGATATCAATAAATTGAGGTGGAACCACGTGAGCAAAGCTCTCGTCCTCTAGTGAAAACTAGGGATGAGAGCTTTTTTATTTTGTTATTAATTTGTAGCGCTGCAAATTGATTATATGTTATTAAAAGCACAATCCTGTAAAAAAACATTCTATAAAAATAAGAGGAGAGATTATCATGAAAAACAAATTTAGAATTTTAATAACTTTAATTGCAACGTTTATATTAGCTGCGTTCATTTTATCAGGTTGTTCAGCTAAATCTGCAAACAGCAAGGACGGCTATTCAGAAATAAAGGATAAAGGCTTTATCGTAGTGGGACTGGACGATACCTTTGCGCCTATGGGCTTTAGAGATGAAAAAGGCGAAGTCGTCGGATTTGATGTAGATTTAGCTAAGGAAGTATTCAAAAGAAATAATTTAGAGGTGAAATTTCAACCCATCGATTGGTCTATGAAGGAGACCGAGCTTAATACAGGTAACATAGACGCAATCTGGAATGGCTACACAATAACGGATGAGAGAAAAGAAAAGGTAGCCTTTACAAATCCATATTTAGAGAACAGACAAGTTATTATTACCTTGGCAAACTCCAGCATTAAGAGTAAAAAAGATCTTAAAGATAAAATTGTTGCAGCACAAAACGAATCAAGCTCTGTAGATGCAATGAATAAGGAGCCTGAAGTAGTAAGTTCTCTGAAAAATGGTGAAATCATTGTTCTGGATACAAATAATGAAGCCTTTATGGATCTTGAAGCAGGGCGAATTGATGCCGTTGTTGCAGATGAAATCCTTGCAAGATATTATATAAGCCAAAGAGGGGTAGAGAAATATGCTGTTCTTGAAGATGATTTTGGCAAAGAGGAATATGGCATTGGCATAAGAAAAACTGACAAGGAACTCCTTGCAGCTATTGAAAAAGCATTAGATGAGATGAGAAAAGACGGAACTGCTGCTGAAATTTCTAAGAAGTGGTTTGGAGACAACATCATAAGATAGGTGGATTAAAAATGAATTATGTAGGTACATTGATGTATTCTATGCTGGTAGGGCTTGCAACAACAATTGAGATATTCCTATTAACACTTGTTTTGTCAATTCCTCTGGGTATCGTTGTTGCCCTTGCAAGACTTTCAAAAATACAGTTTATTAATTTAACAGCTCAATTCTATATTTGGATCATGAGAGGAACCCCTCTGCTGCTTCAGCTTATATTTATCTTCTTTGGTCTTCCGCTGATTGGATTGACCTTTGATAGATTGACTGCAGCAATACTGGCCTTTGTGCTCAATTACTGCGCATACTTTGGAGAGATTTTCAGAAGTGGTATTCAATCCATAGACAATGCGCAATATGAAGCCGCCGAGGTATTAGGTTTAACTCCGGTAAAGACCTTTTTGCGAATTATTCTTCCACAGGCCATAAAAAGAATTCTTCCTGCAATTTCTAATGAGGTCATTACACTAATTAAGGACACTTCACTGGTCTATGTAGTTGGTATTGGAGAACTCTTGAGAGCAGGAAAAATAGCTTCAAATAGGGATGCGACCTTATTGCCTTTGTTTGTTGTTGGACTTTTTTACTTAATACTTACTGCAGTGCTTACGAAAACCTTCAAGGGTTTTGAAGAAAAGTTTTCTTATTATCGTTAGGAGGAAGATCATGATACTTAAGGTTGAATCTATAAACAAAAGCTTCCATGAAAAATCAGCTATTAAAGACATTAGTTTTGAAATCAACGGCGGTGAAATCCTATCCATCATTGGGCCCTCGGGAGCAGGAAAAACAACGATACTCAGATGCATAAACGGACTTGAGCGATGTGATGGCGGAAGTATTGAAATCTGTGGGTTAAAGCTGTGCAAAGAAGAAAATAATCAATGTATTTATCCTTCACCTAAAAAGCTGCGAAAGTTAAGAAGTAATATTGGTATGGTATTTCAAGGCTATAATCTGTTTCCTCATTTGACGGTGCTGGAAAATATTATCGAAGCCCCGATTAATGGATTTAATGTCGCAAAAAATGATGCGGAAAATAAGGCAATTGAGTTACTTGATATGTTAGGTTTAAAAGAAAAAGTGAATTCGTACCCCTTTGAGCTTTCAGGGGGAGAAAAGCAAAGAGTTGCGATTGCACGTGCATGTGCTTTAAATCCGAAGCTGATGTGCTTTGATGAACCAACATCTGCCCTTGACCCAGAATTAACGGATGACATCGCAAAAATAATTGAAAAGCTGGCACAGGAGGGTATGGCGGTCTTAATCATTACCCACGATATGGCATTTGCAAAACGCATCTCACAACGAATCATTTTTATTGAGGCTGGAAAGATACTGAGTGCTATAAATATAAAACCGTTTCTAAGTGAATAGAAACGGTTTTTGTCATTAAATAATCTTGCTATTACGCAGCTTGTGTTGCTTTCTTCTTTGAAAAGGCCAATATTCCACCTAAGGCTATAGATAAGAATGCGGCATAAAGCAATCTATAGTTCTCCGGCAGCATAAAGGTGATTGAATGTGCCGGTATCCAGAATATCGGAATCGTTTTAACGATTACAAAACTGATAAAATTATTCCAGTCTATTTTAGCAACTACATCCTTTAGCTTTACACTAAATATTTTACTTAACTTACCTTCGCCTAAATCAATAAATGTGTCAGTCACTCTATGGAATGCCATAAAGGTTGGTGCAAAAAACAGATTCATAAAGACACTTGTCAGGAATGAAATCAATAGTGCAGCTCCAAAGCCTGACTCTAAAGAAGGCAATAAGTGTGCATTTTGAGCACCTATTACTCCTGTATTGAAGATCCTAAATATAACTACAAATACCATACCAAGCAAGCCCCAGATGATAGCCCTGTAAGTAAAACCTACCGGCTTTTTCCAATCTCCGACTATAATTCTAATCGCTAGCAGCTCACCCATACTAGCAAGGATAGAGTATTTTACAAAACCCATGATATATGGATGTGCTTTTGTAGTAGCCTCAAACCAGAGCCTTGTATCTTCTACTGCAACAAATGCTACGATGGCCAACAAAATTCCGGCCCATAAAAAATCAAATTTCTTCAAACAAAGAACCTCCTATAAATTTATAAATTGCATAAATATTATATCATATTTAGTCGGAAATTTGCACATATTTAATGCCTTGCAGCTTATATAGCTCTTCAATAATCTTGTTATTCAATATATCATTATTGTTTGTCATATTTACTCTTAATGTAATCAAATCACCATCATCAGACTCTATGGAAATATTATTATATAATATTTCATATTCTTTTAGCTTTCTAACTATTAAATTTATTTGCCCCTCCAAATTGGCTGACTTTAATACCAAAACAGTTTTGGTGCTTTTCATATTAAAAGAATACTCAAGCTTAGAAAAAATGATTAGGATGATTAAAATAAAGGATGTTGTTAGTATTGCACCCACATAAAAGCCCAAGCCCACAGCAATACCTAAGCAAGCTACGACCCAAAGACTTGCAGCAGTAGTTAGCCCTCTGATGCTTAATCCTTCTTTTATAATGGTTCCGGCACCCAAAAAACCTATTCCACTGATTACTTGCGCACTTAATCTTGCCGGATCTACGTTTGCTATGCCTTTGTATAATTCAAATAAGAAAATATTGCACAGCATAACCAAAGTTGCACCTACACAGACAAGTATATGAGTTCTTAACCCTGCCGGCTGTCTATTGCGTCCCCGCTCCATTCCTATTAATCCACCTAGAATACATGCAAGTGCCAGCCTTACTAATATTTCAAAGTTGCTTACCATTTCTTACACCCCCCTCATAAAGCCCTATTTACTATATTTGATTGATAAATGCTGTTATAATAGATTTTTTACTATTTAAGTAATAATTTGTATGCAATTGCTATTACTATTTTGATATAATATATTAGAAAAGATGAATGAAGGTTCAAAGTATATTTTATATTATATCGGCTCTTATTATGTTTAATATTATAGGATGGTGCATTTTATGAACAAAGAGATCATCGAGAGTTTTTTTATAAGCAATGGTACGGAATATGATGCAGATCAAATCGATCAAATTGCCATTACACAGCCGTCAATTTATGAAGTAATCAGAGTAATAAATGGCGTACCTCTCTTTTTAGATGACCATATATCGAGACTGCAGCTTTCTGCTGCTTCCCTTGATACAGAGCTTCAAACATTGCTGACCAGTATCACTTCTGATATTAATAGACTTATAAAAATAAATAATGATCCCGACAAGAACATTAAGCTTATGGTTTTCAATCTAGAAAAAGAAGTTCCTGATTATATCATCTGTTTTATAAAAAGCAGTTATCCCTCTCGAGAACAATATTCACAAGGCATTCACAGTATTCTAGTTCACGCTGAACGAGACAATCCCAATGCGAAAATCATCAATAATCAATTGAGAGAGACCGTGAATCAAAAGCTAGAAGAATACGCTGCTTATGAAGCACTGCTTGTGAACAACAGAGGAGAAATAACTGAAGGCAGCCGTTCAAATTTGTTTTTTGTAGTGCACGGAAAAATTTATACTGCACCTGCTCAAGATGTGCTTATTGGCATTACAAGAAAATATATCCTTGAGGCTTGCAGCAATCTGAAATTAGAAGTAATAGAGCAGCCAATTCCTTTCTCCATGCTGGATTATGCTGAGGGTGCCTTTATTACGGGTACTTCTCCAAAGGTTCTGCCTATCGCTACCATTGAAGAAAGAGAATTAGATTCTTCAAACAACGGAATTGTGAAGAACATACTTGCAGAATACGATAGTATACTAGATTTATATATACGTAAACATAAATAGGATGACCAGATGGTCATCCTATTTATTTATAGGTGTAATTGCAGCCAATAAAATATAGTTTGAATAGCGCTATTCCCTTAATAACCGCTTACCCTTTTCATAGAAGTCTTCCTTCATATCCACAGGTACAAAAGAACCTCCCGTTGCCCAAGCTATGTGTGTTGCGGCATTCATGTACTGTTCCAGCTTACGGCTTCTTATATAAGCGACTCCTGCTTTTTCTTTTATCAAAGCCATAGGTCCCATAAGGGAGGCAGCAGCTGATGGCTCTATCTCGATATTTTCAGTATCCTTTAACAGTGCCAATAGCTTGTATAAGTCATTATCCTCTATTGTATATATTCCACTTAAGAGGTTTTCCATTACCTTGCCTACAAAGCCAGAAGCCCTACCAACAGCAAGTCCGTCTCCCTCTGTGATGTTGTCTATTCCAAAATCCTGAACGCTTACATGGTCGTTTTCCCCTGTAGCCAGACCCAGCAGCATGCAAGGTGAATGAGTAGGTTCTACGAAGAAACAATGCACATCCTCCTTAAAAAGCTGCTTTAAGCCAAAGCAAATGCCACCCGGTGCTCCACCTACGCCACAAGGCAAATATACAAACAACGGATTTTGTTTATCCACCTTAATGTTTTTTTCCGCCAGCTGGCGCTTTAACCTGATGGCAGCTGCACTATAGCCTAAGAATAAGTCCTTGGAATGCTCATCATCCACAAAATGACACATAGGATCCTGCAGGGCCAGCCTTCTGCCCTCTTCCACCGCCTTGCTGTAATCTGATTCATATTCAACAACGGTTACGCCCTTGCTCCGCAGCAAATCCTTTTTCCATTGCTTGGCATCTGCCGACATATGTACAGTAACCTTGAAGCCCAAGGCTGCACCCATAATTCCGATGCTTAGACCAAGATTTCCTGTGGAACCTACTGCCAAGGAATATCTTGAGAAAAATTGCTTAAATTCTGTTTCGGCAAGTATGGAATAATCCTGCTCTTTATTCAGCAAGTTATGACTTAAAGCCAAATGTTCTGCATGCTTCAAAACCTCATATATCCCGCCTCTGGCTTTAATAGAGCCTGCAACAGGCAAGTCATTGTCACACTTCAAAAACATTCTTCCTTCTACAGTTCCCTTATATCTATTACGAATAGCATCTTTCATATTTGACAGCTCAACCAAAGCAGACTCAATGACTCCGTTTTGCTTTTCTGTTTCCGGAAAAAGTCTTGAAATCAAAGGGGCAAATCTAATCCACCTTTCTTCCGCCTCCAATACATCCTTCCATGCCAGTTCAAGATTGTCATAAGTAACAGCCTCCTGATCCTTCAAATCATCATTCACCCAAAATACAGGCTTATAAGCTATCATATCCGAAATGATAGGTCTTTCCTTTATCCATTGCTCTATGGTTTTGTCCAATATCTTCTTCTCCATAATAACCTCCCAGGCTATTTATTTTAGTTATAGTATACCAAAATATTCTTGCAAAATATATTTGTGTATTTGTCCAAATTACATGAACCGTATAAAAAGCAGTGTCAAATAGGCTGCAAATACATATTATGTAATATCACTGTGTGCGAGGTGTGAATATATGGCTTTTTCAGAAAGAGAGCTACTTGCCAGAGTTATACGCTGCGAGGCAGGCGGAGAAGGAGAAAACGGCATGAAAGCCGTTGCCAACGTTATTATGAACAGGGTAAGAGTTCCAAACGGAGAATATCAAAGAGTAGGGCAAGGCAGCATCCGAAACGTATTAAATCAAAGGGGACAGTTTGACTGTATGACCTCTGTACTCAGAGGTATGCCAAATCCCCAGACTGTCTGGGCAAATCCACCGGAAGAAATCCATCTCCAAATTGCAGATTGGGCGATAGCCGGTAATAGATTTCCTACAACCGGTTATTCCTTATGGTATTTTAATCC
This sequence comes from Clostridia bacterium, assembly GCA_029256325.1. GTDB lineage: Bacteria > Bacillota > Clostridia > Lutisporales > Lutisporaceae > GWB2-37-7. Next base: position 3,903 of record JAQSYD010000160.1, on the reverse strand, counting down.
CTTTAATCCCAATTGCCCTGGTGCTTTCCCGAGGAATGGAAACGGATTCTACGTTACCAGAATCGTCGATCACTGCTTCTATAACCCTACCAATTCTTACTATCTGACATAAAATTAACTTATATAAATGAAAGGAGATTATTATGTACAATAACCCATATGAATATTTCAGGCAACAAAATATGAATACAATGAACTTAAATCAAATGGATAATATGCAGGAAATGGGATATCAAATACCTTTTACTCCTACTGCACAACAGCCCTTCTACAATCAAATGCCTACAATGCCAATGCAGCCTATTCAACCCATGATGCCAATGGGTACAGTAACAGGCGCAACTATTACTCCAACAGGAGTTCAAGAAGCCCCAGGCACTACATCAGGAACAATGCCCACTACGATTGGTTCAATACCTTTAGGTGCGGATCAGTTTGGCGAACCCCCAATTATGGATGTAGAATATACGCAAGGCTACTTAAGAACTCAAATTGGCAAAAGAATTAAGGTAGAATTCCTAATTGGTACAAACATGCTGGTAGATAGAGAAGGAACCCTGGTAGACGTTGGTATAAGCTATATCATTATCAACGAGGTAGAAACCGACGACTTGTTATTATGCGATATATACTCTATTAAGTTTGTAAGATTCTATTTCTAATTATTTACTTATGTCTACACAGAATAATAACCGGGTTTCCCCGGTTATTTGCTTTTTACATTCCTTCAAACTGTGCGTTATACAAGGATGCATAAGCACCAATATATTTTTAGCCTTTCTGATGGTTGAAAGTCTGTGGGCTATGATAAATGTGGTTCTATTGCTTGCCAGCTGCTCTAAGCTTTGCTGAACGATTCTTTCGCTTTGATTATCCAAGGCTGAAGTAGCTTCATCTAATATAAGTATAGGCGGATTTTTCAAAAACGCTCTTGCTATGCTGATTCTTTGCTTTTGACCCCCGGATAGCTTAACCCCTCTTTCACCCACATAGGTCTCGTAGGTTTTTTCAAAGGCTTCGATAAATTCATGGGCATTTGCCTTTCTAGCTGCTGCAATAACTTCTTCGTCACTTGCATCCGGCTTGCCGTATCGAATGTTCTCCATAATTGTGCCTGCAAATAAATAAACATCCTGCTGTACAATGCCAATATTTTTTCTCAAGGATTCCAATTTAATATCCCTTACATCGACGTTATCTATTCTGATGCTTCCCTCAGTAACCTCGTAAAACCTGGGTATAAGACTGCAAAGCGTTGATTTGCCGCCTCCGGATGGTCCTACCAAGGCAACGGTTTCACCGGGATTGAGTTTAAGGTCAATATTGTTCAACACATGCACACCTTCATCATATTTAAAGGACACATTGTTAAAGGTGACCATTCCTTTTACATTTTGCAGCTCAACACTGTCTTCCTTATCCAAAATATCAGGCTCTGTATCCATGATTTCCAAGAATCTTTCAAAACCCGTCATGCCCCTTTGAAACTGCTCTGTAAAATCAATAAGCTTTCGAATCGGCATCAGTAATGTATTGATGTAGAGCAGATAGGTAACCAAATCAACACTTTCTATGGAGCCCGACTTTATGAAAAATGACCCAATAATCGCAACGGCAATATATATGATTCCATCAAACAATCTGATTCCGCTGAAGAATTTGCCCATATAGTAGTAGCTTTCTGTCTTGGTATCTAAAAACTCTTGATTTCCTATACCAAACTTCTGTTTTTCCAATTCTTCATTAGAGAAGGATTTAACCACTCTTATACCCGCTATACTGTCTTCTAGCTGCGCGTTTACATCTGCAATCTTTTGTCTGTTGCGCTTAAATACCGAACGCATTTTTTTGTTGTAATAGTAAGCGAATATCATCATAAAAGGGATAAAAGTAAATATGATCAAGGTCAGCTTGACATCTACCGTCATTAATATGATAAAAGCGCCCACAATCTTAATTACAGAGATAAATACTTCTTCCGGCCCATGGTGTGCCAATTCAGAAATATCGAAGAGATCGTTTACGATTCTGCTCATAATCTGTCCGGTTTTGGTATTATCAAAGTAATTGAAGGATAGTCTTTGAAGATGTGAGAAAATATCTTTTCTCATATCGAACTCCATCCTAGCCCCCATAATATGACCCCATGCCGTTATAAAATACTGACAAAAATACTCCAATATTCTCATGGCAATCATAATAATCGCTACTTTTATGATCAAGTCAAAGACAAGACCCTGCGGATTATTTATTCCTTGATCCAACAAATTTCTAACCAATATAGGAAATATGAGGTCTATCCCTGAAACCGTCAAAGCACACAGCATGTCTGCAAAAAACAGAAGCTTATATGGCTTATAATAAGCAATAAATCTACTTATTCTATTCAAACTAATTACCCCCAGTCAAAGTAAATCATCTATATATTATATCATTTGATATACTTTTACTACATAGCTTTACGCATAAAAAAATGGTGAAACAATCTTCACCATTTCTCAAATCTACGTTAGCCTTGCTTATGTTCACGCTTGGATAGCATCAGTACACCCAATATAACTAGAATTGCTGGTATTACAACCTTCCTTAAGTCAAAGAAAAAATATGACTTACTGAGGAACATCAAGCCCAATCCACCCAGGATCGCTACCGGAATGAGCAGCCCTTTGTCATGGGTGCCGAATAAGTATAGCTCTAATAGTCCTATTGCAATTCCTAATAAAATGAAAGGCCATAAAGAAGCCATTGTGCCCCAGCCAAAAAAGGCAACTACGTAAGCCATTAATCCATAGGTTGTCAGGATACCTGCAGGTACCAAATTGCCGGGATTTTTGTCTATCTTAGTAAAGAATGCAAAATGCAAGTAAATGCCAGGCAGTAATAATGCCATTGGCCAAATGTAATCCCATGAAAAATTAATATATCCTAAGTTGGACAGCAGCAATATGCATCCTAGAGCAACCAGTACCGCTCCCATTACCATATTTGAATTTCTCATTTAAGTAACCTCCTAATTTGTTTGTTTCATTATATTATACGATGCACTTCTTTTATTGTCTGATGAATAAGCATTTATGATTAAAATTTATTGAAAAGAATAACTGTGATATAATAATTATGTCAAGTTTCCAAGTAAATAGCTTTGCAAAGGAGATGAGTATTTGAGCAGAGAGCAAAAAAAACTGATTCGGACATCTATCCTAGAAAAAAGAAATTCCTTAACTCCACAAGAAATAAAAGATGCTGAAAAGCAAATCATAAATAATTTATTGAAACTAACTGTCAACAGCAAGGAAAAAATGTATACATACCTGTTTGCATCAACGAAACAAAAGAAATGATCCTGTCTTTATATGATGATGATGTTCGTCTGGCTGTATCAAATTTCGGTGTATTGGAACCCACCAGGGAAACGATAAAAATAGCGGACAGAAACCTTTTAGACACCGCTATTATGCCGGGGGCAGTATTTGATTCCAGGGGCTATAGAATAGGCTATGGCGCTGGATTCTACGACAAATTTTATGCGCATTCCAGCAAGGAGATCTATAAAATTGCATTGGCATTCTCCTGTCAGATCAATGATGAAGTTCCTGCTGATAGCCATGACATACCCGTGGACTGCATTGTTACAGAAAAAGGACTCATCATATGCAGTAGATAGAAAATGAAAGAGGTGACGCAATGTTATTCGATATATTTAAGACCTTTTTTAAAGTAGGTGCCTTTACCATAGGCGGAGGCTACGCGATGATACCTATCATACAAAAAGAAGTGGTAGACAATAAAAATTGGATGAAAAATGAGGAGTTCCTGGATGCAATTGCTGTTACAAACAGCTTGCCCGGTCCTTTGGCTATCAACAGTGCTACCTTTGTAGGCTACAAAACAGCAGGAGTAAAA
>JAQSYD010000159.1 GCA_029256325.1 Clostridia bacterium | reverse complement strand
GTGTTAAGTCTTTCAATTCTCTTTTTGATTGTCTTGAAGTTTGTAAGCATTCCACCCAACCATCTTTGGTTAACGTAGAACATATTCGCTCTGATAGCTTCAGACTCAATGGACTCTTGAGCTTGTTTCTTTGTACCTACGAAAAGAACATCCTTGCCCTCTTCAGCTACTGATTTGATGAAATCATAAGCTTCTTCAACCTTCTTAACTGTCTTTTGAAGATCGATGATGTAGATACCATTTCTTTCTGTAAAGATGAACTCAGCCATTTTAGGATTCCATCTTCTTGTTTGGTGACCGAAGTGCACCCCAGCTTCTAAAAGCTGCTTCATTGAAATTACTGACATTTTTACAAACACCTCCGTTGGTTTTTTACCGCCACGACTTTCATCTCCCATAAAAGCTTTTCAGCACCATTTATGGAATCGTTTCGTGTGTGAATTTTCACGTTAGCTAGTATACCATATATAATATTTATTGGCAATACTTATTTTATAATGCTCAATCGCAGCCATATTCATTATCTATAATTTGATGTTTTAAAAAATATTATTCAAACAAATAGGAATGTACTCTACATTCCTATTTTGATTCTTTATATAAACCTGCAGCTTTGCCTCCTTATCAAGGCAATGTGGTTATAATCTCGATAATCTTATCCACAGAGGCTCCTGCCGGTATTTTAAAGGTACCGATCTGAAGCTTGCTTTCTTTTTTCAATTCAGTAAGTCTATTTAAAAAAACCTTCTTATCCTCAATAAGCTTATTGCTTAAAAGCAGCTCTGCAATGCTTTCGGATGATGAACCTGATTTGATTATGATTATAGTGGTTTGTTCTTGTTTTGCGGGTTCTTCCTTCACCGGTATCTGTTGTTCCGGCTGATTAACCGGCTCCTGCGTTTCTTTGCCCGCTGCGGGCTGCTTCTGTATTAAATCTTTGGGTTCCATAACAATCAATCCGTACTTGGCCGCTTCTCTTTTTATATCGTCAGCAGAAAGACTTTTCGGTGCTGCACCGATATTGGCCATTGCAGCCAAAACCAAGCCAATACCGATCCCCAAACAGATATTCTTCAAACTGTATTTTGTCATACTATTTCTCCTCGTTTTTCAGTGACAAAATCAATGACACTTCACCTTGTCCCATATTCATTTTTTTGGCTATGTTTACAATGCTCATGCCTTGGTCAGCCAATTCATAAATAACTTCCTGTTTGGATTTTTGTTTTTCTTCACTTTGCGCAAGCTTTTTAGTAGGATCTATCGTCATGGGTTTAAATTTTACAGGTACAGTTGTCTTTTCAACTGCTACTTGACTAGACTGCTGTGCCACAGTCTGTTGAGGCATTTGCTGCTCAACTGCTGCAGCTCTGGCATACTGCTGAGCCATACTGTTGTTTACGCTTTTATAAATCCTATTCAGATTATTGATCTTTTCTTCTATTTCTTTTACAATTACATCTGATGTGAAGTTAAGCTCTGATAAGATTTCTTCTGCATCTTCTATTACCTTTTTGATTTCCTGTTCCTTTACATCAATATTAAAATACATATCATCGCCTTTTAGCTTATCTAAAAATATCACAATTATTGCAGCCATTATTGTCAAAATGCCTACTGCCATTAATATATAATTTACAAAGTTTGTTGTCATGGTTGCACCTCGATCAGATTCTAATATCTATACTTTGCTTTTTATCATGCTTCTTCTTGTTCTCTTCTTCTTGATCTTTGCTGTCTTGCTGCTGCTTTTTAGGATTATCCCGTTTTATTTTACCTTCGAATGCTTTTTTGGTCTCATTGACCTTCTTCAGATTTTTTTCATTTTGCTGTTGTTCTTTATGCATGTTGATCGCATTGTTATTCTGGGGATTCTGCATTTCTGCATGCTTTATCTTCTGCACCTCCGGAGCTTTTGGTATCATTGTCTGATAGTCAATCGATCTTATGGGCATAAGAGCACCCCCTAATTTTCATATGGTCCAATTCTTACTTCTGCATTAGATCTGTATAAGGTCAAATAGTGCAAAGGATCCTTAACATGCATCATGCTGCTTCCAATGGCAACTCTTGTGCCTGGATAAATAATATCCGAAGCTTTAATTTTACCCTTGGACAGCTCTTCTAAATAAGTTTCCATTTCCTTTATATCAATATTATTCACTTCTAATTTTTCTGCTAATTGGAGTTTGGCCTGTATTGACTTTGACAGAAGCTCCTTCTTATCTGAAGTCAATTCGGTCTTTTGGCTAATTTTCGTCAGCAAATCAGCGGCTTGTGAAACTTTTTCCAAGTTTTCCATAATGCTTTTATGCTCTTGCTTCAGCACTTCATATTTCTTACGCATCTCTGGATTAGCCCCCACTTCAAGCTCTGTTATCGTAGCCATAGGAGATCCTATTACCTTAGCCTTTATTTCATCTGCGACTTTAAAATTACCTCCTACGATTAAGCCTTTTCTGCCTGCCGCTTCCAGTTTCTTACCGCAAACAACATGACTGTGCATAATGGCATCACTATGAATATTGCCCTTTACATCAATTACACTGTTTTCAATGAATTTGGCAACCAAATCTCCATCACAGTAAAGTTCACCTTTATTCATGCCCTGTATGCCTCTGTGAAGTATTATGTTGCCTTTTGAGACGATTTTAGCACCTTCGACTACTCCAAATACCTCCACATCTCCTTCAGCTTCTATAGAGAAGCCTGTAATCACATTTCCTTTTACTATTACCTTTCCAATAAATCTGATATTTCCGGTAGAATTATCTACATTGGCAGGTACCATATAAAGGGCAAATACATGTACCTTATCATCTATGATTTTTACTTCCCCGTCAATGGAGGAGATCAGATGCAGCCCATCTTCCGATATGATTACATTTTTCCCTTTTGGCAGCAATAGTTTTTTACCTTCTTTTGTCTTAATATCCTCACCTAAGACATTTCTTCCAGGGACTCCTTCAGTTGAAGGAATCATTGTTACTAACGTCTGGTCAGCTTTTACATTTTTTATAAGGGATAATTCTCTATAGTCAATTTTCCCCTCTTCATTTTCGAAAAGCTTTGTTTCGCTATTGGTATCAAAATGATATTCCAGCCTTGCACTGTCACCCTCTATAGGTTGAATACCCTCAGCTATCTTGATTTCTCTTTCATAAAGCCTATTATCAGCAATATTTTTCACTTCTTCATCTTTAATGCCAAAGGTAATCTTATTTTCTTTTAGGGCAGCATATAAAGCTTCTACGGTAATGTCTTTACCACCTAAAGGCGAAGTAACAAAAACGTAGGCTTCTATATTATCAGCACTGAGTCTAATATCACATTTACTGTCAATCTTTATTTCCTCTTGTACGCCGGCAATCTTTATTTCCTCTTTGATTTCACCAGATTGAATCGCATGATTCAATGCTTCTAAATCAACGTTATTTATTCTTTTGATTTCTATTTTTGTCCTTACATCTTCAATAGGCACAAGCTTATTCAACTTAATATATACACCGTCTTCTCTGTAAACAAACTCCATAGCCTTTATAGGTTCGATTGCATCTGTGGGTAGGTTATTGCTAAGAATTTCTGTAACACTTTTTTCAATTTTATCTACGTTTGCTGAAGCTTTCATTGTAAGCTTCACCTTGAAATAGGAACTAAACAAGCTTTTCTTACTTTCCAATACTTCTACGTTAATGTCATTTTTAGTTGCACCAAGCTTTTTAATGCCTTCTTCAATGATTCCGTCTAGACTTTTTCCTTCTAATATTACAAATCTTTCTTCCATACGTTCCACCCCCAATAATTAATTTAGGAAGCTGCTAATCTTGCTTTTAAGTCTGATGATAGCCTTCGTGTGTAATTGCGAAACTCTAGATTCAGAAATATTAAGTAACTTCCCTATTTCTTTGTAAGTAAGTTCTTCATAATAATATAAAGTGATCACTTTATTTTCTTTTTCCGGCAGCCCATTGATCGTTTCAATAAGTATATTGCGCAGTACATCCTGTTCTATCGCAGCACCGGGGCTGCTGTCATGATCCCCACCATCACTTGCAAATTCTCTCTTTTGTTCTAAGAGATCATCCAAGGATACTACAGAAAAAGTTGATACATATTGAATTTTTTTCTGAAAATCCTCTACTGAAACATTCAGCTTTGCTGCCACTTCATCATCGGCAGCTGGACGTCCCAGCTCATTTTCCAATTCATAATATGCCTTTTCTAATTCCTTTGCCTTTTGTCTTACAGAGCGCGGAAGCCAATCAATTTCCCTTAAATAATCTATGATTGCGCCTTTTATTCTAAGTTGAGCATAGGTATCGAATTTCACACCTCTTCCGGTGTCATATTTCTCAATGGCATCAATCAATCCAAAAACGCCATAGCTTACAAGATCATCATACTCAACATTATTTCCATAGTTTGCATATAGTCTGCCAGCCACAAACTTTACAAGATATAAATATTTAATAATGAGCTCTTCTCTAACTTTTACATCCTTTGTTCTTATATAATTATCCCATAAAGTATTTGTCTCCATATTAGCCTCCATCCATATGTTTGCACCATATCTTACCCATTAGAATCAAAATGTGCAAAACATTTTCCTTGATTCATATGTTGTGAAAAAAAGTGGTTAAATCTGCAAAGGCAGGTGCTAACACTGCTTTTTTGAATGAAAATTCTTCATCGCAACATATCTATATAAATCGCACTAAAGTTTGAACATTAAAAAAAAGTACTTTGTGCGATTTATAAACAGCGGATAACATGACCTGCTATTTTAGTGAATGCAATTTGTTTAGCACGAAATATATTGTACTAAGATGTTAATTGCTATCCTGATCCATAAATTTCTTAAAATTATCAACACTTATTTCTGTAAATTCCTCATCTTCCGATTTTGGTATCAGCTTAAACAGCTCATCATCATCTTCAGAATTTACTCTTATATCAATTTTTGAGCCATTATTTTCTTTCGCTTCATTTTTTGCTTTATTTTGTTTGGTCGAAATAGCTAAGGCTGTATGAGCCTCTCGTAAAACATAAGCAAGAAAATAACCCATTACTGCAAATAATATAATAACGATACTACTTCTAATCATCAAATTGGTAAAGGAGACCTCATTATAGAAAAACATTATAATATTTAATATGAGTCCAAGAATCATAAAATAAACAGGTAAATCACCAAACTTTTTCATGTGTATGAACCACCCTATATTTGTTTTGTACCAAAGCCTATGGTTTTGATTAGAAGCATACCGGTTTCTGAATATAACTCTATTGTTCTACCATAGCTTCCTCCCGTATCCTCAGCTATAATAGGAATATTCAAGGATTGCAATACTTCC
>JAQSYD010000023.1 GCA_029256325.1 Clostridia bacterium | reverse complement strand
GGAAATTCCTGTAGGAGCTGTGACAGCCATCCTAGGCACCCCATTTTTCATCACCATTGCCAGAAAGGCGGAAAACAGATAATGAAAAGCTTATTCGTTGCGAGAAAAGGGCGATTGTCCTTCCTATATGAAAAAAGAAGTACCTTGGTAGTTGCCATTTCTATGCTTATCTGTATATTTTCCATACTTCTAAGTCTTAGTATGGGGCAAAAATATATATCCATATTTAAGGTAATACAGATACTGTTTGACGGTAGTATAGGTGGCGATTCTCTTATTGTAAATACTATAAGATTGCCGAGAACGCTGGTAGCCTTATTTGTAGGTGCTTCATTGGGATTGTCAGGAGCAATACTTCAGGGTGTTGTAAAGAATCCGCTGGCAGCACCAAATATCATTGGTATAACCGATAGCGGTTCTGTTGGCGCCTTGATATTCCTTACTTTATTTACAGATCCCAAGAATAACGCTCTTACGACAAGTATTTTTTATATGCCTGTATTTGCTTTTGCAGGCGCTTTTGCAGCAGTATTAATTGTATATCTGCTTGCTTACAAAAAAGGGGTTACTCCCTACAGACTGATTATGATAGGTATTGCCGTAGCCGGTGCCGCTAAAGCAATCACTTCGATATTAATTATAAATGGCCCCGTAGTATTTATAAAAGAAGCACAGTTATGGATTACAGGAACGATATATGGGACAAACTGGACTCATGTTAAGCTTCTGCTTCCTTGGTTTCTGGTACTTTTCGTCCTTACGCTCATATATACAAGAGAGCTTAATATTCAAAACCTGGATGATGGCATATCCGTCGGCTTGGGAAGCTCAGTTGAGAAAAACCGCTTCCTGTTGATGATTTTAAGTGCTGCACTTGCAAGCGGTGCAGTTGCTGTGGGCGGTGGAATCAGCTTTGTTGGGCTTATCGCTCCTCATATTAGCAGAAAGCTGACAAATTCATCCTTCGGGAATGTCCTGCCACTTTCAGCCGTAGTAGGAGGCATCATCGTGGTAATATCCGATATTGCGGCACGAACCATGCTTTTCCCGCTGGATCTCCCCGTTGGAATATTTACGGCAGGTATAGGAGCACCATTTTTCGTCTATCTATTGTTAAAGAGTCAGCGAGCTCTTAGGAGGGGATTTTAATGAATATATCAACAAGCAACCTAACCCTTGGTTATGGAGACTTTATCGTTCTTAAAGATATAAACGTAACAATACCAAAAAACAAAGTGACCATATTAGTCGGAAGCAATGGCTGCGGTAAGTCTACCTTATTAAAAACCATGGCTAGACTTTTAAAGCCAATGTCCGGGAAAGTAGTTCTTGGAGATATGGATATATTTCAGAAGCCATCAAAAGAAATTGCAAAAGAACTTGCGATTCTCACGCAGTCCCCTGATGCCCCTTCTGACTTGACTGTATTTAACCTTGTTAAGCAGGGAAGATACCCCTACCAAAGCTGGTTCAACCAATGGAGTAAAGAGGATGAGAATATCGTTGACTATGCCTTGGAGAAGACAGGGCTGTCCGACATTAGGGATAAGAAGCTTTCTGAGCTGTCCGGCGGTCAGAAGCAAAGAGTTTGGATTGCCATGACTCTAGCGCAGCAAACAGAAATCATTTTACTGGATGAACCGACAAACCATCTGGATATAAAATACAAGATTGAAGTGCTGGACTTGCTTAAGCATCTAAATCAACAGGAGAATAGGACCATCGTTGTTGTGCTTCATGATATAAACCTGGCCTGTCGATATGCAGATCATATCATCGCAATAAAAGACGGCAAAGTATATGCTGAGGGTGATCCAAAAGAGATTGTAACGGAGAAATTGATCAATGATGTATTTGACATCAATGCCAAGATTATAGAATGTCCACTTTTCAAGACCCCCATGTGCATCACTTATCAGAACTTAACCATATAATGAATTATGATTCTAAAAAAGCTAAAGGGTATGGATTTATTGAAGCTTATCCATACCCTCTTACTTTATGATTAAAAATGTGCTTTATGAAGCTGTGTTTTACTTATTTTCTTATACAGTTTACTGACTATTAGGATACAACCTATGGAAAGAAAGATTACATCCAAAAATCCATAAGTTGCTTCAAAGGGAATCTGAAGTCCGTCTTTTATCTGTGTGAACAATGCTCCTGCAGGTGTCAAGAATGGGAACAGTATAAATATATTCGAAGTCAGACGGAAAATCGAAGAATAAACAATTCCAATTATGAACAAGGTAGCGATTTCATTGGTGGGCATCCCATATCCAATATGATATAGACTATAGATCACCGCACTTAATAGAATCCCTGGAATAATCCCAAAGGATTCTTCCATCCTGAGCTGTACCCATCCTCGATAGAATATATTCTCGTATAACCCTACTGCCAAGGACATTGTAATAATCGGTGTCAATTCATATAAGCCGGGCATCCTTATTGTACGCAAAGTTAAGTAGTATTGCAGTGCCGTAAATATCACGCATAATACCAAACTAATCAATAGCTTATCTTTTTTTATCCCTATGCCGGACAATGGCCTTTTCATTACCAATGTGTTATAGACAATGGGAACCAATATACCCAAAAGTGTAACTCCGATGATTCCAAAGGTTATAAATTGAGCTGCCACTCTTTTTGTTGTAATCACATTAAAAGATAAGTAGAAGGTGAACACAAGTAAAACCCATGTGAATAATACTACCCACAATTCTTTTGCAGGTTTAAATTTAAATAGCTTTGAGCTGGTCATATTTTTTCCTCCATTTTTATTCAAACTTTTCAAGGTATTGCCACGAAGCTTCTAAGAGTACTTCTCTTAGCTCCTTCATGAGAGCTGCAGCTTCATCCCCCTCCCAAAAAGGATATAGCTGCTTTGGTAATACTGGATCCTCAGAGGCAATATTGAAGAAATTCCAACCTAGCTCATGAAGCAGTGGAAGTCCTTGCCCCCTATCTATAAACGAATGCTCTTCACAAATCTCTTTTGTTTGCTTTAATTTTTCTCCATATACATGAATAAAAGCTTTATATTTAGATTTAAGTATATCAAGCTTGTAAGTATCATCAAGAAACTGCTGCATATCCTTTCCAACCGTCATTTCCCCAAAAAACTCAACGATAGCAGTTTCTAATCCAAATTTCGTTGCTAGCCCTCTAATCTCTTTACTTTGGTTGTATGGACATATCCATGTATTCGTATTTAAAATTGTAAATCCCAATTGCTGCAGGTTATCAGAAATTTCCATCCTTTGCTTTTTATCCTCTTGGAATTCAATATTTAAAATATACCACTTTCCATCCCAAGATGAATTTCTTAAGTTGAATCTTTTCCAGAAGCTCTGTACTCCTTCATTCCACAAATGGATGGATTTCCTGCCTAAATCAGTCAGTGAATAAATCACTTCATTGTCTTGTTTAGCGTTTGAAAGAATCCCCGCCTTAACTGCTCTTGATAATGACATGCGTATTGCTGATTCACTCTTGTCAAAAACCTTAATAATTTCCAGCAGGCTTGATAATCTCAAACTATTCTTTTGTGATTTTGAAAAATAATGATTGTAAATAAATAATAGCAGGCTGGTGGCACTATCATTCTTCCGTAATATTAGTTTCATATTACCCCTCCAACATTAACAACATTAAAAACATTATAATTTAAGTGTTATAACATATATTCTGTATAATTTTATTATATGTTATACATTTATAAATGTCAATATATTCCTCAATTGTTTTTTATTTGATTTAAAAAATACACCTCCTGATTTTATTATCAGAAGGTGTATTATATGCAAATATTTAACTTTAACTTTTCATAACTTCATGCTATTTATTCAAAGATCCTATCTATCCTACAAAACCGTTACCTACCACTCCAATGCTTTCATTGATATACATAAAGCAGGATGGATCTAAATTCCGTACATATTCTTTCAGAATAACAAGCTCCGAATTGCTTACAAGTGTCTTAACAAGCAGCTTTTCCTGATGATTGTAAGTACCAAGTCCTTTTATTATGGTCGCACCTCTCTGTAGGTCTCCATGTATAAATGCAGTGATTGCCTCATGCTTATCCGATATAATGGTGACTTCATAATCTCGTCTAAAGCCCGCAACTATTATATCCGTCACCTTACCTGAAATGTAGATCGCGACCATAGAGTATAATATATTGTTCAAGGTAATATCAGGAATCAACAAAGAAGATGAAACAATGATGGTGTTTAGTATGGTGAAAAATACTCCTATGGAAATACCATGCTTATTCTTCAGATACAGTCCAACCAATGCCTCCGGTCCATTTGCCACACCCAGCCTCAATACAATCCCGCCGGATATTCCGAACAATATTCCGGAAGCCAATACGGCCAGTACCACGTCAACCTCAAGGGCCGGCAGAAGCTTGACAACACCCAGCAGTACTGTAAAGAAAGCAAAACAAGTAAATGCATATACTATTTGCTTTATGCCAAAGGTTATATATGCCCAAATCGCGATAGGAAGGCATAGTATAGCTAAAACAAACTGGATGTTTAACGGATACCACATCGTAATAACAGTAGCAATTCCACCCAGACCTCCCGATATTAAATTATTAGGCAAAAGTACATTATTCAATGCGTATGCCCCTATCAGCGCTCCTAAAAACAAAGTAGCTATTATCTTTATAATTTTCTTCATTACAGCCCCCCAAAGCCAAATCCTTTTTGAATTTATACATAACAATAATTATACATCACCAAGCACCTGAATGAAATGATGTTTACCAAACCCTATCTCCTCACCTCATCTTTGCTCTATATACTTCTATTAATTTCATCAAGCAAAAGCTTATTCTGCGGTGCATTTTCAAATGGCTTGTCTAATTTATTGCAAGGATATTTACTGCAATAAGCGCAATTTGATATTTCTTTTTCAATACCACAAAGTCTTATATCACATTCCATGCAAAATTTAAAAGCTTGATTACATGAGGATGTACATCCAGAGCAGTTGATATCTGCTGGAATAACCTGATAGGTATCACTGGTATATTGGTTAGCAAGCTCAACTTTCTTCTGCAGATCATTCTCTCTTGTAGCTATAAAAACAGGACAATCATTACAAATCAAACCACAATACGCAATTATTCTTTTCATCATCCCATCCCCCTAAAATAAATTCGTTCCACCAATAGGTCTCTGCCTACTGGCACTCTTCCTTAGATTAAAGTCATGTCAAACTATCTTATTTCTCTTTATTTTTACAGTCAACCCAACAGCAACAAATACAATAACAAGCTCTATCATAAATGACCAATGTAAAATGAATGAGATTATCCAATGAGAATAAACTGCTGGAACTGTAATTATGGTAAACACCGCGTTATTAAAGGGATATAGCCATGCTATACCTCCTGTAAAAGTATCCAATATCAGATGAATAAACCAGTGAACTAAAAAGAAATAATAATAGCTTTTTATCTTCTGAAATACCTTTAAATGCTTCAATGGAATAACCAGTAAGCAGCAGCCTAGCAGCACAATGGGCAGGTGTGTAAAATACAGATGATGAAAGGTCGACTTCTTATCGATAAAGTAAAAATAAATCAAATCCAAATCAGGCCAAAGACTAAAAAGTAAACCGTATTTAAAAAAAGAAATGTGTTCCTTTCTTACCTTGTTAAATGTTCTATGAACAATATATCCGGCAGGTGCATGAGCAATTAACATCATAGTTCTCCTTATCTGCTGTCAGTACTGTATTCTTTTTATCCTATGTGTTTTCTATCCTACCTTATTCTACCATTTCTGTTCTCAAAAAAAAACGCAAAATATGATAGATTATGTGTTCAAGACAAAAAAGACTAACTTTACAGTTAGTCTCCAACATCATGGATGTTTCATTATACCAAATCGATTATGACCCCTCATATCCCTGCTGCCCCTATACAGTAAAATGCATTGACCTTATACCTTCACAGCGCAATGGGCTGATAGATAAAGAGGGAAAAAAAGTGGAAGGTAAAATCAGAAAATACTACATGATAAGCGAACTGGGCAAGGATGTCTTGGAAGAGGCTCAAAAGAAAGCCTATGAATTATCAAAAGAAATAAAAGATTAACGTATAAAGGAGAATTTCAATGTTTTCACTTATAGAAGTAAAATATAAAAACATACTTGATATTAATAATCTTACTATAAAAAAGCATAAGGTTACATGTAAGGGAAAAAGAAATCCTCATTTCTACAATAAGAATGACGATATAGCTTATATTAACAGGCTTTGTCCTTGTATATCTGTTTAACAATATTAATCCGATATATACCATTCTATGAATCTCAATCATGGAAATGTTTGCAATTTATAATATTCTAAAAGGACAAAAACAAAGCTTTCAAAAACCCTAAAAAGGATCATTGCAATCTCTATGTTATCAGGGACTTTATCCAGTCTCCTATATTTCTTGCTTGTAGCCGTCAATATTTCGCCTTGGTATGATCCCAGGCACTTTATTCCTATTGCAGATATGCTCATTGGTAATTCAATGATGGGCTCTATATTTTTATTTGCCCACTTCATCCTCCAACCCTTCCCACAGTGCATACAACCTCTCCGCCTCATTTTGCAGCAGAGTATATTCCGTATACTTTTCATGCGGTGTAGACTGTCCGAAGGAAGCTTCCAATCCCCTCATCTTATGTTCAATTTCAAAAATACTGTTTTCTATTTGTATCCTATCAGGCTGATGTATATTGTCATCAGAGGCATCTTTTTTACTCCCTTTAGGTTTGAGCTTGCTATTTTCGTTATTATCTGTCTTTTCCACAGCCTTTAACATTTTCATCTGCTTATAAGCCAGATAATTTCCGTTATATGACACTATTTTGCCACCGGAAATCTCTAGTATCCTGTTGACGCAATGAGTCAGAAAATAACGGTCATGGGATACTGCGATAACTGTTCCGTTAAAACGCTTCAGAGCATTCTCCAAAGAAGTTCTGGCATCAACATCCAAATGATTTGTAGGTTCATCCATAATGAAGCAATCCTGTTCCTTGAGCATCATACAGGCGAAATATAGGCGCACCCGCTCTCCTCCGCTTAAAACCTCCAGCCTCTTATTCAAATCGTCGCCATAAAACTGATAGCCCGAAAGATATTTCAAAAGCTCCGGCTCAGCCATTTCCACTCTGCTTAAAACCTCTTCCCTTATCGTATTCTCTTGACTATTGAAGCTGATTTCCTGCCCTAAGAAGGCATACCTGACCCATTCCCCGAGCTTTGCAACACCTTGGTAATCTACATCCTTCCCTGTCAGTATATTCAGTAGGGTTGTCTTGCCGCTTCCATTGCTCCCAATGATTCCTACACTTTCTCTTCCTCTTATAAGGAAGCTCATATCGTCAAACAAAACCTTATCCCCAAAGCTTTTTTGCAGCCCCTCTGCTTTTGCAATCTCTGCACTGACATGCTTCGCTGCGCCAAAGGACAGTCTCAAGTTATTTCTATTCTTTAGATGGTGTTCCTCCTTAAAGCTTCCCACTTTTTGCTCAAGCTCATTTTGCAGACGTTCTTTTACCTTGGTCCGGCTTTTAAAGGCTTTGACCTTTCCTTTACTTTTAAACTCCTGTATCAGCAGATTTTGGCTCTTTATTTCCTGCCTTAAGCGAAACTGCTCCCTTGATGCAAACTCTCTCATCAGATCTTTCTGTTCCATAAAAGAAGTATAACTGCCGCTTCTTTCTGTAATCACTCCGTTTTCAAGTTCTGCAATACGCGTAGATACCTGATCCAGGAAAAACCTGTCATGGGAGATGATCAACGCACCCCCGTCAAATTTCTTCAAAAATCCTTCCAGCCATTCTGTTGCATGAATATCCAGATGATTGGTCGGTTCATCAAGTATCAACAGATCAGGCTCTTCCAGCAATAACCTGGCTATAGAAACCCTCATTTTCTCTCCGCCGCTTAAGCTGCTTAGGGGGATATCCAAAGCCTCCTCCGGCAGCCCAAGCCCCAAAAGGGTAGCTTTTATCCTAGCTTCAATAATATATCCATCCATTGCCTCGTACTCTTGCACAAGTCTTGAATATGACTTCATCAACTTCGCATATTCCTCTTGACTGTATTGGTCTAAGCCAAGAGCCATCTGTTTTTCCAATTCCCTCATCCTGATCTCCAAACAGCGCGTTTTGTCATGATAAAAGGCCTTTTTATCCTCTAGTTGTATGCCCTCTGACACATCCATGATACCTTGCGAGATATATCCTACCTTTATGTTATTTGTAAGGATCACATTGCCTTCGTCACATTTCTCCATACCTAGTGCGATCCTGATTAGGGTTGTTTTACCAGCGCCGTTGGGACCTATCAGGGATAGCCGCTCTCCCCTTTCCACCCGCAAGCTTACCCCGTTAAGCACCTTATTGTTTCTGTACTCCTTATGAATATTTTCTAATGTTAATAAACTCATTGTAATTCACTCCTTATTCGATAAAAATAAATAAAAACCGCAGCTGTCTGCGGCTTTGGACTATTATTTATCAAAATTAATCCGAGTTTACTATACATACAAAATGCTCCAACTGTTTAACTCCGATTTTCTGTTTAAAGTAAATAAAAAAAGCCGCAGACAATATACTTTGTCCGAGACTTTATATTCTAAAAATAGAATATCAGGAAGCGTTTGCACCTGATTTTTCATCAGATGTTATAGTGGGGATGCCGAAAATGAGTATAACAATAACAGCTCAACAAATACAGACTTTTACCTGATTATTGAGGCACACTTTTACTATTTCCAGCATCGGCTACTATGCTATTAGGCTCCGGACAATGCATCACCGATTATTATATTGTGCATTTTTTCATTGTTGGAGCTGAGGCCGTAGCCTGTTGCCGGTACATTTTTCAAATACTTTTTCATATTGAACCACTCCTGTACTGGCGTATTTTACTTTAAACAGTCTTATTATATCTTATGCCTTTTTATCCTGCAACGTGATAGCATTTTTTTAACGAAACTTAACCAACTGCATTCGTATTTTATCCAGGTCAGGAATTCTAGCCTATCACAACGTGTTTGATATCAGCATAATATGTAGCAAGAGAGTAGACAAACTATCTGCCTTTATCAGTATGTATTGAGGAGTGAATCTTATGTATAGATTATTACCTTTTTTATTCCTTGTCTATATCATCAATGAATATCAGAATTATTCATCTCCAAAATATTTGGCTTTAGGCGATTCGCTGGCTGTTGGAATAGGCGCATTTTGGGGATGTGGTTATACTCGGCAATATTACAAATGGCTGATAAACACTTTTAGTCAGCGGTATTTTAGCTATCAAAATCTTGGTGTCATAGGGTGGACAAGCGAAGCACTGCTCAACGCTGTCACATTAAATACCAATTATCGAAGGGCTATAAGCAATGCTGCGATTATTACTATTGATATAGGGGGTAACGACATATTAAAGCATAAATATTCAACAGATGAACTGTATCAAGCTTTAGCGTGCTTTGAACACAATTTATATACTGCATTGTATGAAATACGTTGTCTTAACAGGCATGCACAAATCTATCTCATGGATATTTACAATCCTTATCCAGCCGGTCATGAAATTTATGAAATCTCTGAGGCTTGGGTTAAGGGTTTCAATTCTGTCATATGGAGCACCTTAATGCATTCAGAATTCAAAGTAACTGGAATTGCAGGCGCCTATACTGCCTTTAAAGGCAACGAATATAACTATACCTTTATCAAGAATAATAACGTACATCCCAATACATTAGGTCATAAAATAATATGTGATTGTTATAAGTCAACCACAGTTATTTGAATGTGCATAATATATCCACCCATGCAAAGAGCTTATATATAGGCATCTCCCTATATATAAGCTCTTAATTTATCATTTGATTTTACTATCTTATTATTTCTCTAAGTTCCTTTTCAAGATCTTCAAGCTTGATATTCTTTTTAATGGCTTTATCTCTTGTTACAAGCTCAAGCTCACCTTTTTCAATATTTCGTTTGCTAACAATAATTCTCACAGGTACGCCCAACAGATCTGCATCTGCAAATTGCATTCCGGCAGCGACGTTACGATCATCCATCAAAACATCATAGATTTTACCTAGCTTCTCATACATTTCAAATCCTATTTGTCTGATGTTCTCATTTTCACTATTCAGCAGGCAGATATGGATTTGCCAAGGAGCCACCGATATAGGCCATATTGGACCATACTCATCATGACTTGCCTCTATGATGCTAGCCAGCAGCCTTCCTACGCCAATTCCATAGCAGCCCATTACAGGATGCTTCTGCTTTCCGTCGATATCCGTAAAAGTCATATTCATACTGGCAGTGTATTTTGTATCTAGCTGAAAAATATTACCCACTTCTATGCCTCGGTTTAACTTCAATTTGCTGCCGCATTTTGAACAAGTATCGCCTTCATTGACCTTCGCGATATCAACATATTTGTCAGGTTTAATATCCCTGTCCATGCTGATGCCCTGAAGATGATAATCAAGCTTGTTCGCTCCGCCAATCAAGTTGCTTTCACCCTGCAGGGAAATATCATAAACAACATCCATACCCTCTGCATCAAGACCATAAGCTCCAATAAACCCAAAGCAGAGATTTACATTCTCATAATCTGTCAGTGGAAATACGTTTGCCTGTATAGAATTTCTCAGCTTCGCTTCATTCACCTGCAAATCACCACGCAAAAATACGACTACAGGCTTGTTGCTGTTCTCTACTGCAAATACCGCAGCCTTCATCAGCCTGTTTGGAGATACTTTGAAGAAATCAGCCAAGGAATCGATATCCGTTATGTTAGGTGTATGAATTTCCTCCAAAGGCTGCTCTTCAAGCCTTTTATGTGCTATATGCGAAACAGCAATCTCCATATTCGCTTTGTAATCACAGCGCTCACATAATACTATGGTATCTTCACCTACATCAGACAACAGCATATACTCATGGGATACCTTGCCCCCCATCATACCGTTATCTGAACGGACAGAAATGACCTGAGGAACACCAGCACGCTCAAATATTCTGTGATAAGCCTGCAGCGCTCTCTCATAATATTGCTCTAAGTCCTCCTGTGAGGTATGAAAGGAATAAGCATCCTTCATGGTGAACTCTCTCACTCTGATAAGTCCACCTCTCGCTCTTGTCTCGTCACGGAATTTTGTTTGTATTTGATAAATCATAAAAGGATATTTTGTATAGGATTTTACCTCACTTCGCGCAAGATGAACGGCAGCTTCTTCATGGGTCATTCCCAGCAGCATATCATGTCCCACTCTATCCTTAAAGCGTATAAGCCCATTGGTAACACTGTCAAAACGACCGGACTCCTGCCAAAGCTCAGCAGGCAGAACCACAGGGAATAGAACCTCTTGACCATCAATAGCATCCATTTCCTCGCGGATAATTTGCTCAATCTTTCTTGCAACCTTTTTAGCAGGCAGCAGCATAGAATATATTCCGTTGGATACCTGACGAATATATCCTCCTCTAAGGAGATAGATATGACTTGGAAGTATTGCTTCTCCTGGTTTTTCTTTATAACGTTCCCCTAACAATTTACTGATTAACATATGATCAAATCCTTTCAATTATTAATAAGTATAACCCATAATAGGTGCTTGCCTCTTTGAAGCAAGACTCAAAAAAACAAAATCGCTACACAGGAATTCCTGCATAGCGATAGCCTCTATACTACACAGGCACAAGCTTAAATAGCACTTGCGCCTGTTTATTACGGCACAAATGCTTTAACTCGGGCTCGGGCAGTTATTGAATTTTAATGTACATGTATAAGTCATCATCATCACACCTAAATAAGATTTTTACCAGTTTATCACTTAAACAGCAAATTTGTCAAGGCGAATTTATGCATAGTAAACTTCTCTGTTTATTCACTTATTTGTTCATTGAATTGCTCAATCAATTTATCTAATTCCGGTCCCATTTTGTGCAGCCTGCCCCAATAGTTCTCATAATCATACCACTGCGCATTTAACTCTTCTACATCATACATTTGCTGCTCAATCCAGGTATAATACTTAAGGTTATGAATGCGTTTTTTTGTTTGGTATGTTAGTTCTTCCATACTGTCTGTTCTCAGACCTAAAACATATCTATTGTGATCAATAGCAGCATCAAGAGTTTGATATTCCTTGCCTCGTTCTTCTTTCATTTCTTCCAGTCTGGATTTGTACATCTCTGCAGAATCTGTAAGAATCGTCATTACGATATCATCTTCTGCCAGCTCAAAGTATTTTGCAAACTTGATGCAAGAAATGATATTGGCTGCACCAGAGATGCCTACCCAGGAAAGCTTTTCAATAACCTCCTGTGAAACACCAATGCCTTTGAGATATTCCTGACCTGCCGGTTCATTAAACAGACGGAACATCCCCAAGCTGTCATTATCATCAATGGCAATAACCATGTCTGTATTTTTAACATTATGAATCCAAGGTATATGCTTATCCCCAATACCTTCAATTCTATGATCTCCAAAACCATTATCAAGCAAAGTAGGGCACTGCAATGCTTCACCAACTGCAAGCTTTGCAGTGGGGTACTGGTCTTTAATATAGTCTCCGCTTCCAAGGGTTCCTGCTGATCCCGATGTCAGGCATACCCCTGCAACCCTACCCTTCGGCCCGGCTTCCGCTTTGATGATTTCATTCATGGCATTGCCGGTGACTTCATAGTGCCACAAATGATTTCCAAGCTCACCAAACTGATTGAATATGACAGCATTGTCTCTAGTTCTCCGCAGCTCCCAGGTTTTATCATATATTTCTTTTACATTGCTTTCACAGCCCGGTGTTGCGATGACCTCTCCTGCTACTTTGCTCAACCATTCAAAACGTTCTTTGCTCATATTCTGCGGCAAAATAGCTACGGATTTACATCCTAATAATGCAGAGTTGTATGCACCTCCACGGCAATAGTTGCCTGTGGATGGCCAAACTGCCTCATGATAGGTGGGATCAAATTGTCCCGTAACCAACCGTGGGACCAGGCAGGCAAAGCTCGCACCCACCTTATGTGCTCCTGTTGGAAAGTACTTGCCGGACATGGCAAAAATTCTTGCTTTGACACCAGATATTTCAGAAGGTATTTCAACATAGTTTGGTAATACATTGTATAGTCCGCCTTCTTTTACCGGTTCATTTTTCCAGGAGATTCTAAACAAGTTAATAGGATCAACATCCCACAAACCTGTATGCCTCAATTTCTCTTTGACTTTTATAGGAATTTTGTTAGGATCTTTCATTTGAGCCAGCGTTGGAATAACAACTTCTCTCTTTTGAGCGCTTTCCTTATTTTTTTTAAGCTGCTTTTCATCAATTTGTAAATTAATTAACTCTCTCATGCAATCTCCTCCTAATAAATGATAATCTGTATAAGTATATTTACTACTAGTCTATAAAATTCCAAAACTCAGGAGTGATGCCAATAACCTATAGCCTTCATCAGACATATACAGGTTAATGATTCGTTGTATCGCCCGATTCTCATCACCTTGATACTATCATTTTAACCCTTTGGGCTATATTTTCCAATATCAAACAAAAATTAAAGCCTTATCTCTATTGCTTGCATACACATGCTTCACATTTATAGCATATTGTAATATTGAAAGAGGACAACCCTTCAATCATCAACTAAAGTATCTGCGATTTATTAGGAATAAAATATTATGAAAGGAACGAATAAAAATGACAGCAAACAACGATTCTAGCACCTACATTATAGATTCTTTATCAAGAAAGGTTGAGTGCACTGCTAAAGAAGGAGAAGCAATAGCAAAAGTCATTAATTTGCCTAGAAAATGGTCAGCGCTTTCTTATGCAGGAGAATCTAGAATACCTCAAGGTCTTGACCCAGGTTCAGGCTCTTGGTATACGTATTTTATAAGACGACAAGAGAACGGCACTTTTACAACCTTGAGCGGAGAACCCATTACCTTTGAAATACAACATCCTGACAATTTCAACTTTGATAAATCATTGATTGATGTAAAGAATACCCTGAAAAATCTTACCTCCCATCAGCGTCAAATAGCGATTTATTGGGGTGAAGGACCTGCTACAAAGCAATGGACGCCAATCATTGATCGGTTAATAGATACCTATGGCCTTTCACCAGTTTATGCTGCTCGTGTACTTGCCGCGGTACAAGCAGGCATCAATGATGCATTTATCGTAACCTGGTACTATAAGTATCTTTGGGATGTACCCCGTCCAAATCAGTTAGATCAGAAACTTGTTACAGAAATATGCACCCCTAAGTTCCCCAGCTATCCCTCAGGACACTCCGTTATATCAGGTACTGCAGAAATCATCCTTAGTTACTTCTTCCCAACCGAGGCATATAAGCTAAAGGAGCTGGCAGAAGAATGCTCAATTTCTAGACTTTTTGGAGGAGTCCATTTCATAGAAGATTTGGATGAAGGCCTAAGACTTGGACGCAATATTGGTAGAATTGTTGTGGCTGAATTGACAAGACAACATGATATGAATCAAAGCAGGATTGATATCCCAATCGACATTCATAGGGATGCAAATCTACCACCTCCACCTTACGAGCAAGTAATTTCATACCCCTCTAGGGTTAGAGAATGTGATCTTCCACTTTTGCCTTAGAACGAAGGATTCAAGGGTAGCTGTAACAAAGCAAATCGTGAGGCTAGCACTTATGTCAGGCTTCTAAAATGCAATGAATGCTTATTTAAATAATCCATCAAACAACCGCTCTGCAGTCAGCAATTAAAATATATAAATACATAAAGCTCCTAAAACATCTAGGAGCTTTATGCGTAAATCAACTGAATTTGAACATATGAATCGTTGTTTCCAGTTTTTGGGCCATTTCATGCAAATCTTCAGCCAATGCACCCATTTGGTCTGCTGCGGCATTCTGCTGTTGAATTGATGCGGAGACCTGTTCTGAACTTGCCGCGGTCTCTTCTGATACAGCTGATATATTTTCGATGACAGAGATCACTTGTTCTCTACTTTCCTTAATATATAACACACCTTCTGTTATATCGTTAATTCGATCTACTATTACCTTAATGCCCTGAGATATTTCTGCAAAGGTTTCTTTTGAATTTACTACTGCTTTATTCTGTTCATCACTTACCATTTGTGATATCTTAATTGCACCTTGAGTTCGCTTGACATCCTGCTGAATCGCAGCAATGATGTCCTTTACATTATTACTTGATTTACTGGTATTCTCCGCCAGCTTTCTTACCTCATCCGCTACAACTGCAAAGCCTCTACCTGCTTCACCTGCTCTAGCAGCTTCAATGGCAGCATTCAACGCCAACAAATTGGTCTGCTCAGATATCCCCATTATAGTCTCTACGATCGTATTGATTTCATTGGCTTTATAGTTTAGTTCATCAACAATACCAGCAACCTCTTTCCCAACCTTATTGCTTTCATTTGTTTTGTCTGCAAGCATATCCATTGCCTCTAAGCCCTTCACATTTGCATTTAATATCTGATTAGAATAGTCTTTACTTAGACTGATTTGATTTGATATCGCTTCGATTTCCTTGGAGAGCTTTGTTACTGCAGTGACGCCACCTTCCGAATCCTTAGCCTGCTCACTAGCGCCACCCGCAACTTCCATAATTGCTTTGCTTACATCTTCAATAGAAGCAGCTGTTTGTTCTGTTGTTACGGATAGGGTTTTTGAAGATGCAGCTACACGCTTTCCTAATTCATCGATTTTAATAATCAAATCTTTTATATTCATCATCATATTGCTAAAGCTTATACTCAATCTGCCTATCTCATTCTTTGATTTGTATGTGCTATGTACAGTCAAATCTCCTTTTGAAGCCTTCTCCATCATCTGCACGATATTGACGATGGGCTTTGTAATCCCGTTAGCGACAAAGTAAGTAACTAGTACAATTACTAAAATTAAACCTAAGGCTACCAATATGTTTTTCTCTTGATAATCCATTACAAAAGCCATTGCATCCGACTTTTTCTGAACTGTTATGACAGCCCAGTTACTTGACTTCCCAGGCAGTTTAACCGTGCTAAAGGCGCTTATTACGCTATGCCCATTACCATCAATATATTCGGCAACTCCAACCTCTCCATTTAGAGCCTTTTCAGTAATCTCCTTCAGCTTGCTTGGCACTTCAATATCCAAAACCTCAGTCTTCTGATTACCGCTCTCATCTTTTATGACGTTGCCACTGCTGTCCTTTACCAGCACAGTCTTGTTTGACATTTTATAATTATATAGCTCCGATATTTGCTGCTTGTCAGGATGTGCTATTACGACACCTTCCCCATCTATGATATATGCATAGCTGCTGTTCTTACTAAACTTTTCAACCATGGTCTGAAGTGCATCAAGCTTTATATCCGAGCCCATAACCCCCACTAAGTCTGAGGCATCGTCATATATTGGCAAAAATACAGACGTAACAGGAACGTTACCATTTACTGAATAATAGGATTTACTTACAAAGGGCTGTTTATCTCCCATCATCTGCTTAAACCACCATCTTCCTGAACGATCTCCAACGGTTCCTGATGATCTGGCTGTTTGCATTCCGTCTATACCCTGAATATATAGCAAATCAAAATATTTATGTCGTCCTACAGTATCAACCAATATATTCTTTTGCTCTTCTGCCTCAAAAGCCTTTACAGCTTTCATATATGAAATCTCTGCTGTCGTACTGTATGCTTTTTCTATAAATGCACTTACATTATCTGAAATAGAAGCTGCAAGAGTCTGATTTGTCTGCTCAAGGTTATTCTGAAAGCCTTGAGAAATTAAAATATATCCGACAATATTGGAGGCTGCAAAAGGTATGATGACTAACAAAAGTGTAATGATTATGAGTTGGTTTCTTATTGACTTCATAGGATCTCCCCCCTTAATTTAATAGCTTGAATATCTCATGAGGTTTATATAAATTACTTTGTATGGCTTTTTCATAATCCTCTTTGGGCAGCGGCCTACTAAATAAATATCCTTGCATATAATCACATTCAAACTGCTTCAATATCATAAGCTGCTTTACATCCTCAACCCCTTCTGCAGTAACTACTATGCCTAATGCATGCGCCATTTCAATAATACCCTTTACGATATCGGAGTTTTTTTTATCCTTTGAAATATCTCGAATAAAACAACGGTCAATTTTTAAGTTATCTATATTTAGATTTCTTAAATAGCTTAATGAGGAGTACCCCGTGCCAAAATCGTCAAGGGAAATCTCAATTCCTATTTTTCTTAGTTCATTTAGAACTTCATTTGAACTGCTGAAATTATTAATCAATGCACTTTCTGTTATCTCAAATTCTAAGTATTTTGGGTCCACTTTGGTATCTCGCAAAATTTGATGTACAGTATTCAAGAAATTTTTATTTTGCAGCTGCACTGCTGAAATGTTAACGGCAGTACGCAAAGATACGATTCCCTTTTTCTTCCACTCAATTTGCTGCTTGCATACATTGTATAGAACCCAATCCCCGATGGGTACAATCATCCTTGACTCTTCAGCGATAGGTATAAAATCACTTGGAGGTATCATAGATGTACTTTGGTAGTTCCACCTAATCAACGCTTCAGCCCCACTCACTTGTCCACTGCTAATATCTACTTTTGGCTGATAATGTATCAAAAACTCTTCTTTTTCTAAAGCCTTTCTTAAATTATTCTTAATCTTTGCTTGTGCCTCAGATTTTTCTTTAAGTGTTATATCATATGTCCTGAGATTATCCCGACCATTCTCTTTTACATTATATAAGGCTATTTTAGAATTTTTCACTAACACCTTTGCCTCTTTTCCATTTTCGGGATAATAGCTGATGCCTATGCTCATAGAAAGATAAAATTCATAAGTATCTATACAAAAGGACTCCCTAAAGCCATGTATAATCTTGTTTGTATAATGATCTACTAATTCTTTTGTTGTATCTTTCATTAAAATTAGAAATTCATCCCCAAAACCCCTTGCTACGATATGATTCTTATCCAGAAATGATTTTAATCTATTGCTGATAGCTATAATAAGCTTGTCCCCAATTGCATGTCCCAAAGAATCATTTACCGCTTTAAATCCGTCAACATCCAAATAAAGTACTGCTGCAATATTATTTGTAAATTTATTGCGATGAATATAGCTGGTAAGCTTGTCATGGAAATGTGTGAGGTTGCATAGCCCGGTCATATTGTCATGGTAAGCCATAAATTTAATGATGTCTTGATTCTTCTTTTTTTCTGTAATGTCCCTCACGATGATCTGTACAGCAGGAATACCATGGTATATGAGATAGTTTGTCGAGCTATTTACATAGAATTCTAAATTATCATTTCTAACAAATTTTGTTTCAAAGTTTGGGACTTGCTCTTTTTTATTCAATACAAAGTTTATCTGCTTAATTATTTCTTCATAATAATCCGCGTGTGTAAACATATGAAGCGGTTTATCCACGACTTCCTTCACGCTCTTTCTTCCTAAAAACCTTACTGCTGACTTGTTGGCATATATAATTCTATTGCTATCACAAATAAATATGGCATCAGGCATCTGTTCAACAATTCTCTTGTAATGAGCTTCACTTTCATCTAGTTTAATTTGAGAATCTAATTGCTCTGATATATCGATTATTATAGCTATTCCAATGGGAACGCCTTTTATATTTGTATTATATTGATGTATTTCAACAGGCAGCCTTACCCCATTTTTACCTAACAAATACCGCCGAGTTACCATAGCCTTATCAATAGCGTTCCTTGAATTATTTGTTTTTTTGATTTTATCAATGGGCTCCCCGTAAACCTCTATGATACTTTTTGATAATAATTCTTCTCTCGCATATCCAAGCTTTTCGCAAAAGGCTTTGTTTACGTTGATAAAACTTGTTGGTAAAAGCTTATGATCCACCTCAAAAACTGCAAATGATATATTTGAACGTTCAAATATTTTCATCAATACTTTCTGCAAATCAAATGCAAGCATACGCTGACCTTTATTGTTCGCTAAAAAATCACGTTGCAAATTCAATATCCCCCTCAGAATGCAATTTATATGTCATATCATGTTGTTTTATGCATAAAAACCTGCATTTCTAAATATAGCAAAAAAAATGATAAAAGTAAGTACTATAAAGTAGTAATTTTACTGTGCAGAAAAAAATATTAGTACCCAAAAGTAGTAGTTGATGTGCTACTTTTGGGTACCTTCCAGGAAGCGTTTACTCAGTCTAACTGTTACTGCTCAAAATGTTTAAATAGCTCTGCAGCTTGAACTCTGTTCTTAACCTTAAGCTTATCAAAAATATTGTTTATATGCTTTTTCACTGTGTTTGTGGATAAAAATAAAGCTGCTGCAATTTCTTGATTGGTTAATCCCGATGCAAGACATCGTAGGATCTCTGTCTCTCTTTTGGTTAAATTTCCTTGTGTAATTGACAGCTTACTCTCATTAAAATTAATTTCATCAAAATGTGGTATTAATTTTTTTGCATAGTTCAGCAAGCTGATATCCGTACTTTTACTGCGACACTCTGCTTTTATAAAGTCACTAAGCAAATCATACATTGCACATCCGTAGCTGACCGGAGTTCGAACAAAACCGGCATCTTGAGATAGCTCTATTACTTTTTTGATATAATCGCAAGACTTCTTCCGATTTTTCAATCCATAATAACTTACTGCATACTGATTATTCATGTAAGCAGAAAATAAAGCATTGATTTCGCCATAATCCATACTTTCAATTTTCTCAAGGATTGATATTGCCTCAGAATATTTATTTTGTCCTATTAATAGCTCCGCACGTGCGAAATAATAAAAGAACTTCAAGTTATCAGGTATTAAGCTATAGCATTTCTGTGTAATTTCTTCCGCATAATCCATATCCCCAAGTACAACAGCAACTTTGACAATACGGATCAAGTGTTGGTATGCAAAGGGTTCAAGTGCTTTTCTGCCGAATAAATTTACAGCCAGCTTAAAGTATTCAACTGCCTTACCTTTTTCATTGTTTGCGTAATAAATATCTGATAAATACATATATGATTGTACGACATTACTTATATCGTTTGTTGCAACTGAGCTTTCTAACCCTTTATTCATAAAGTACAAGGCATTATTTAGATCATCAAATTCAAAATACAAGCTTCCTAAGCATACGTAAATAGAGGCCGTTGCAGATAATGACATTTCATGACCCGTTGAGATAAAATCCAAGGTCTTTTTTAATAAATCACAAGCATCTGAGAGCTTTAAATTATAGTTTAATATTTGTGACTTGTGACAAATAGACATGATGAGTAGGTTATAATCATGATCCATTTCACTCAAGAGTAGTGCCTTATCAATATAATCATTTGCTTCATCTAGTTGATTGCATAATGCTAGAATATATGAAGCGTTATAGTAGACATAACCTCTAAACTTGCTATTAGGGTTTAAAGCTTCTATCGCTTTTTTAGAATATTCTTCAGCTTTCGTGAAATTACCGTCACATAAATAAGCAATTGCTTTTATACCTAAAAGCTCAGCCTTGTATTCTGAATAAGCTTCATCGTCTATACTGATCTCTTTTCTTTTTAGGGTTATCTTCAGTTTATCAAATTTCTTAGTAAAAATAAGTGCTATAGCATAACGCAAAAGAATCAGCGGATTGTTTAAAATTGAACTTGACAGTGCCTCAATATATTCAATGAACTCAAAATAGTCGCTTTCATAAAGCATCTTCTCACTGAAGGCTTCAATAAGTCTCACTGAATTATCTTGGATGCCGGATTTTATCGAATAACGAATGGCATTACGAACATACCCATTCTCTTCACACCATTTGCTTGCTCTAATATATATTTCTTCCAGTATATTCGGATACTTTAACCTTAACTTGCCTTTAAGCAGTTCCGCAAACAAGCTGTGATATCGATAGCTGTTTTCACTGCTATCCAGTGAGAAAATAACCATTTGACTGTTTACTAAACTTTGTAAAACCTGGTCAGAATCATTTCTTTCCATTACATAATTGCACAAAGGAACATTTAATATTTCCAAGCATGAAGTTTTAATGATAAATTCCTGAATTTCCAAAGAAAATTCACTGATGATCTCATCAAATAAAAACTCATCCAACCCTCTATAGCTATCGCTTAAGTGCTCAATTATTCCACTCTTATTTACATTCTTCTTCAAGGATGTTGCTATTAATTTTATCGCAGTAATCCAACCCTCTGTTCGATTAAATAAATCCATTAAATCACGATTATTTAAACCGAAATTTAGTTTTTTATTGAGAAAATCTTCAATCTCATCCACAGAGAATTGAAAATCCTCCATAGATAGCTCAAGAATCTCATCCCATATCCTTAGCTTAGAAAGTGATAAATTAGGCTTAGACCTTGAAACTAGCAAAATATGCGTATTTTGAGGTATGCAGTTCAAGAAAAGCCTTAAGGAATGTAGGGTATCTAAATTTTGTATGTTATGAAAATCATCTAAGACGATAAGAACTTGCTTGTTTACTTTAGTCAAAGAGTTTACTAGTAAATTAACGATGGACTCAATAGGATAAAGGGTATATGAATAAAAGAGATTCAAGCAATCCTCAAACTGGCTGCTCATTTGACTATATAGACCGTAAGTGAAACAGAGCCAAAAATGATATACACTGTCATCTCTATTATCTAGGGTAATCCATAGTACATCATCGTTATAATTTCTGTTATGGATCCAATTACTCACCATGGTTGTTTTGCCAAAACCAGCTGGCGCATGAATAATTGACATCTTTTTGTATAGCATTTTGTCCAGTTCCTTTAATAACGGCTCTCGTTCAACAATTGTAGTCTGCATTCTTGGAGTTGAAAATTTTGTATCCGGATATATCATACTCATATTTTCTTTTTGCTTTATTAATAAATCATTATAATTGTCTATAAGTATAACTTGTGATGAATTTCTATTTGTAGTTAACATGATATATCCTCCCCCCAGATACTTCAAAAAAAATAATTTTCATCAGATTTTTTACTTGATAAGTTTAATTGTTAAACTTATACTTGTCAAATCCTGTCTGTATTTTTTTTAGTGCTTTATATTCGTTAATGTGTCAATTTTTAAATAAAATCATATTTAAATTTGGATAAAGTTACATAAAAATCTAGCAATTTTTATTACAATATATGAATTTTATATTTTTTCTAAAATTTTATATAAAGATTTATTTCAGTAGTAATTTACATTGCACAAAGAGTAAAGGTTTTTATTTCAGCCCCTTACTCTTTGTTATTTCCTTTAGAAAATCTATTGCCTTCCAAATATATCTTACCTCTGCATAAATAAATCCTTTGGTTTTAACCCATTGGCCTTGCCCTGCTGACGCCAGCCCATTTCTGCGCCAAGCTTATATGCAAATCTGGGGAAATTGGGTGAAACAAATATATTGTCAGCTGTTGCAGCTGCAGAAATGCTGCCAGCAATAGTTTTTAATGCCATGGACAAATTCTTTTTCGGCCCTTGTCCTTCAGGCACCCCTGCCAGCATTGGCAGCATTCCGCCCCCGCCAATACCAAGTCCCTGACCCCAGTTAAGCTTTGCTTTTACACACCAGTTCTTCATTATTTCCAGTGCGATGACATTTTGATGCCCCTCATAAAATCCACAGTTTACAAGGGAATAAACAACGATTTTCTTTTCCGATTTTGTATTAAAAAACATTTCCAATTCATAAAGACAATGAATCAAATGTGAAGGTATTCCATCCACATATAATGGAAAGGCAAACACCAATACATTGCATTCTGCCATCTGCTCCATATCATGATTGCTAAGGTGAGATGTTCTAAAATGATATTCTATCAGCTCATATTCCTTAGGTAATAGGGGCTTTAATGTTTTTAAAATATATTCAGATGTACTATTTTTTACCTTTGGACTTCCATTAATAAAAGCTATTTTCATTTGAATACGCCCCCATCCATTAAATATCCCTTAATTTCTGCAATATCTTGAAGGAATGTAACCTTGCTGACACTACAATCTTTATTAATTGCATTTGCCTGAATTAACTTTTCTGCCGTTTGTTTTTCCTGTTCCGTTATATTTTCACCGTAGAACCATACCTTCAAGTCAAAATGATTATTATATCGTCTTCTGTGATGCATCTCTCTATTTCTAATTTCAAAATATGGATGCATATAGGGATTACATCTGTCTACTACATTTTTTATAAATGGACTATAACCACCATAAAAGCATTTGCTGATAATCATGACTTCATCACATTTTGATAGACATTCTCCCAAATCCCCATATGAATCACGTATCACACATGCACCGGGTGTTTTTATCCAACAGCCGAAACATCCGATGCAATGGTGCATGGAGCCATTATCAGACAGAATTGTCATGTTATCTATTGTACTGGGAAATAGTTCTTTGCATTTTTCTTCATCCAAGTCATGTATTAATAATTTCATATCAACGATTCCTTTCACGTATCGAAATTTGTTTTCTTTTTGCTCTCGATATTAATACCCCATACCTGCAGGAATTCGCTTTTCGAATTCAACCTCAGTATAACCTGCTGTACCATCTAAAAGCGGTGAAGACTGCCTCTTCAAATGTTTATCAAAGAATGCCAGGGAATAGTCATTCACAATTTTGATGCCTTGGAAGGAATCTATGGTACCAATACCCAACATCTTGGAAAGTAAAGGAGATATCCTTGGCAAATCAGTAAAGTTTAAATGTCCTGAACCCTTTATACATAAGGAATAGACTGCATCTGTTGCACGCTCAAAAGCATTGATATTTGGCAGATAACTTGTTGCTTTTGCTTCCGCTTCCAGAAACGAAGAATTATACATCAGCATCAGTGGTTTGGTAAAGCTTTCATTTGTGATTATTTCTTTATTATCGCTATTGATATCTGTGATATCCCCTATCATAGTCCCATCAATAACAATTGCCGCTTTGACATCGTCTCGTTCTCTGCCAAGCTGTGCAGAAGCTGCACCTCCCAGTGAATGTCCGAACAGCCCTATTTTAGTTAAGTCCATATGTCCCTTTAACATTTCACCTGAACCTCCAAGCTTCCCGGATTTCAAGCTGTCAATTACAAGCGCTATGTCAGCTGTCCTCAATTCCAACCAATCATGCGTGATTTCAAAGCTTTCATCTAAAGGTATTGCATCTGTCTGAACCCCTATAGCTTCATTCAGGAACTTTGTGTTTATCGGAACACGCTGGCCATCCGCAAAAGCAGTATAAAAGGCTTGATAAGTATGATCTATGCTGGCAACAATGTACCCATGGCTGGCTAATTCCCTGAAGGTTGAAGCATTGCTCATACGCACGCCGAAGGCACCGTGAGAAAATATCAGAACAGGATAGCTCTGCTGTGCTGTCGAAACAGGTGCCCCATTGATATCATACTGAAGGTCAGATCCTATTCTCTCTGTGGGATACCAGAACTGAACGGCAATTTTACGTGCTTTTCCTGCTTCCTCAGAAAATGTTTCAACGCGAGCTTCATCTGTAAAATCACTTATTACGGTACCTACATTATAATTTCCGGTTGGTTCGGGAAGTGCGTAAAATGGAATTACCAAGGTGGGGATTAAAATACATATGACTAAAGCCAGTAAACCAAATATACGACCTACGGCAGCCAATACCCTACGCTTTGGTTGATTGGGATTATGCTTGAATATCCTTACCATTGTAATTAGAAAAGAAAAGATGAAGTATTAGTAAAATGACTGCAGCCAAAGGCATAAAATCAAGGAATCTCGGCACACGCTTTACAGGCAATAATGCCCACACAAGCACCGGTATATTTGCCATTATGATAAGTATCTCTAAAATCGTTAACATGAGAAAAACCTCCTAAAACATTTACTATATACTCATTGTAAATGTTAGGAGGTTTTTACACATCTGCCTGAAGTAACAAATCAAGTCATAATCACATATGACCCGCGTCACATCGTTTCATATTTAATTGCATATAATGTTAATTTGCTTCGATCATCTACTTCCAACTTGCTATAAAGGTTGCTGATATAATTTTTTACAGTTCCTTCTGAGATAAAAAGCTTCTTCGCTATTTCAGTATTGGACATCCCTTTTCCCACCAGCTGGAGCACATCCTTTTCACGATCAGTAAGCTCTGACTTGGAGTTTATTTCTTCAGCAGCAGGATGGTGTACGGGCTCCTTTATTGCCCCTGCAATGTGTGAAATCACCTTTGCAGCAATCTCAGGCTGCATGATGGAATTCCCGTCATATGCATCCCGAATGGCCCCAACGAGCTTTTCTGATGAAAGATCCTTGAGAATATAGCCCACTGCACCGTTTTTCAATGCTTCTATAATAAACTCGTCATCATCAAAGGTAGTCAGAATTATAACCTTGATACCGGGATACTGCTGTTTAATGATCCCGGTGCATTCCACACCGTCCATAATGGGCATACGTATATCCATCAATATGACATCAGGCTGTGCATCGGCAATTTTGTCCAAGGCATCCCTGCCGTTTTCAGCCAGCTGGACTACCGTCAGATCCTGCTCCAAATCCAGTATCGTCTTTAGTCCTTCTCTCATCAAGCGTTGATCATCTGTAATCATTACTTTTATTTTCATGCTCTACACCACCTCACAAGGGATTGATACCTTTGTTTTAAAACCTTTACCCTGTGAACTTGAAAACTCGACATTTCCTTTCAAGCTCTCAATTCTTTCCCGTATTCCCTGCATACCATATCCCATTTTTATATTTGTACATCCCATGCCATTATTCGCAATACATAATTGCAGCATGTTATGCTCTTGTTTTAGGTCAATTTGTATTTCACCAGCTTGTCCATGCCTTATGGAATTTGTGATGCTTTCCTGTATAACTCTGAACAGTGCAATTTCAATCTGCGATGAAAGCTTTATATCTTGTGAAAGTAAATTATTTAAAGTGATATGTACACTGGTATTTTCCATCGTTTCATTGATCATCGAAATAATAGAAGCAAAAAAGGATTTTTCTTCCATGACTTGAGGCCTCAGTGCCTTTATACTGCGCTTTATATCATTGAACCCGCTCCTTGACAGTTCCTGCGCTTTCTCCAATTCAGCAGGCAGTCTGGAAGAATCCAAGGATGCCAGCTTTTTACAGGCTTCCAATTGAACAATCAATGTAGTCAGGGTATGTGCTAAGGTATCGTGTATTTCCCTGGCCATTCTGGTTCTTTCCTGCTCAACAGTCAGCTTCTGAGCCATAGCGGCATTTTCGATAAGCTTCTTATAGGCTTGCTCCAACTCGGCATTCATATAAGCAAGCCTTTCCCTTTCACGAATCTGAATCTTAACAAGATAGCTCATACCCATTACAAATGCTATTGAGACTCCGTAATTAAAAAAGAGGGGTACAACAGATTTCACCAGATCCTCAAAACCGTTTCTCATGGCATGAATAAAAAATACCGATGCAAAGTAAGCTACTACCTGAAAAATGGAATATTTAACGGGATGTATGATAATCGTGGATGATACGCAAATAAAAAATAAAAGAAGGTTGATATTGGTTTCATCAAAAAAGCCGATGCCTAAAATAAGAAGCATTTCAAGTGCTAGGCTTATCCATATGTATTGAACTGGCTTATTATACGCAACCAAGAAATATTCTCTTGAGTAATTCACAAAAAACAGAAGTAAAAGAATAGGTATCAGATAGTTCAATTTATCAAAACTATTATTCGTTATTAATAATACCGTAGCAGAAATATAGGTGAATAATTTTATCCATTTTGTAACTTTCCTGACCTGTAAAGCATTTGCCATAAAACCCTCCTGTGATAATTTCCATTGAAGTATAATTCCATCAGCTTACTCTTTCGTGCCAAATATTACCTATATTATATTCTTTATATCAAGGCTTCGCAAATTATAATCATGGCGCAGCCTTCAAGCAGATTATCATCATTGATCTCTTCAATGGATCATTACGATAATCTGCTCTTAAATGCTTCTAATAAATCTTCGCTCCAAAAGGGATAAGCCCAAGCTTAGCAAACTTAAAATGCTGCAGTCCAAAGGGTATTCCCACGATTGTGATACAGAATATCAACCCTATAATCAGATGTGTGATGGCAAACTCCCATCCAAAAAAGATGAGCCAGAGGATATTGAAAAGCAATCCGCCTACGCCAAAATTTCCAATTTCAATTTCTTTTCCAAAAGGCCACAATACAAAGGCCGAGATTTTAAAACACTGAACCCCAAAGGGTATGCCAATAATGGTTATGCATAAAACAAAACCTGCCAACAGCCACATAATTGCTGCAATAATACCCCCAAATAGTAGCCAAATAACATTACCAATAAAATTCATAATAACCCTTCTTTCATATTCGATTCAGGAGAACCCCTTATATAAGTACACTATTGTATTGTGTACTTTTAGTATATTCTGTCTAACCGCTAAAGTAGCTTAATCACTTATTCCTTATTCTTTTTCAATTCTGCTTTGGAATTATTAGTTCCGTCTTATTTCTATAACTATCAGCAACCATACTTAGCACATAGCTTTTGAAAAAGGGAGGCTTCGCATCAGACCACAGTTTATAGCCTGGAGAATGAATCACATCATTCCTTACAGAAGCTACAGTCCCTGCAAAATAGTTGGTATTCAAAATACTCATTGTTTCTGCCATTAGCTTTCTTTCTCCCTCTGAATACCCATCCATCTTTTTTAATTCATCATATGCCTTATTATAAGATGCCTTGGCAAAATGGTTCTTAGAATATGCTTTAAAGTTCAACATATTTTTATCCCCTATTTCTTTTTCTTTTGCCCAGCCTTCCACATCCACCAAGGAGGTACTGTACTTTATACCTTCAGCTGGCAGGAATTTAAGCACCCCATATTGTTGTGGATATATACTGAGTGCGCTTGTAGAAATATCATATATAGGGCTTACGCCTTCATTGTTGATTTGTATATCTTGAATATGAATATGACCGCTTAGCACCAGGTTCATCCCACTGCTCTTCAATGTCTCAATAGCTTCTTTACTATTATCAAGGGTATATCCCTCGCTTAATAAATCACTGTGATCCATGAGGTTGTGATGCATCACAGTAATGATTTGGGCATTGTTTGCCTTTGCCAATTCACTGCATTGTCTGATCCATTCAAGAGTTTCTGAACGGATTATTCCATTGGTAGCAGGCATACCGATGAATTCATTATATTCATATTGATTCGTATCCAGCATGAGCAGCCATACATCCTCAGAGGGTGCTGCAAGATAGCTTAATGTAGATTCATCCATTGAAATAGCTTCATCATAGCCAAATTTATTATAAATTTTATAAAAATCGTCTTTATCAACAGTTCCTACTTTATATTGATTGCTGCCTTTAAACCCTCTAGCCCATGGATTCTGTATATCATGATTGCCCGGTATAACAAAAACACGGGTACCTGTTTTCTCTATATTGGTTAACTTCTTAGCCAGCATTAGATGGTTTTCCTTTTCCCCATTATTCGTTAAGTCACCGCTAATAATAAGAATATCAGGCTTCGCCTTCTTGATGTCTCTTGAAAATGCATCCACAATTTCTTCTACATAATTTATTTGCTTCCCATCCCCTGATGCAGCATAGACTTCAAATGCTTCCCCATAGTCGCTTAATTTTTTATCCAGATAATGTATGTCTGTAGCTACAAACATGGTAATATCCTTACCGGACTCAATTTTCTCAGTACCTTGAGGACTGCATCCTACCAACGCCGCTAAGATAAATATAATAATAAAAAGGAAATATGCTTTTCTACCAACAATCATGGATAACCCTCCTGTGTAATCATTATAGTACATCCATCCTTTTTTTCAAATACGCTGTTGAATATAAAATAAAAATAATTGACTTCAGTAAAATTCTATATTTTAAAAATAACCCCTCCAGTAATAACATAATCCTAATATTACCGGAGGGGTACTTCTATTACAATATATGGTTCAACCACCTAATAACTTCAAATCTTAGCACTATCTCTATGAATCCCATCTGCCTGCAGATATTCACAAAAATCTAACAGTGCCTTCTGTACGGCATATTTCATTTCTTCGGTTACCGTTATTCCTTCTTCCCACCACCAGTTTATAATTTTCAGTGGATCGTTTTTCCTCTGTTTTTCCGGCTCAAACCTCGCCACAATTTCATTGCCATATAGTACGGGAAGCACATAATACCCATATTTTCGTTTTTCAGCCGGTACGTATACTTCCCAGCTATATTCAAAATCAAAAACCTTTTCGGTCATACCCCTATCCCACAATAAATTATCTAATGGAGCAAGAAAACGTACTACCTTTTCTGCTTCCTCATCAACTGAATCAAAAATGTAAATATCCTCCTGCCTGATATAAAATACATCATCAATTCCTTCAACTGATATCGTTTGAAGACTTTTTTCTTCCATCAGCTCAGTAAGGATAGAATTTCTAAGCGGCTTTTCAGAAAGAAAATGGCCGAGCCAGCCCCCACCGTTGCGTCCCCATAGCATCCCAATGCTTCCTATGCGTCTCTTAAAATACCATTTATAAAAATCATGATCGCATTCAAAGGGATCAGCGGCTTCCAGCAATTCATTGGGCAGCAGGTTTTCGATTAAATCATACACCTTATGATTGTTTTTCTTGGTATACACCCCAAGTTCCCCAATATTAAACATGTAATCCAAAGCCGCACTGGACAGTCTTCTATGTCCCCAACGCCCTTCCCCGCTTTCTCCCAGCTTTACTTGAGTAGCTTGAAGAGGTCCCCCGTTTGATATAATTTCCCGCATTTCTTGTGTCATTTCAATGGCTCCAAGCGACTTCCGATTTCTTAAGGTTGCTTTTACCTCTATGCCCTTCTGTTTTCTTATACGTTGAAAGAACGGCCAGTCCTCTGTCAAATAGATGGCCATCATTTTGTCCCAACCGTCCATTAAAAAGCGATCGGTATAAAGCAGCTTTTCTAGCGTGGCAGGATTATACCCTTTAATCCTTGACTGCAATACCAAATCTGCATTCCGTCCAACAACATTCAGTGGATCATACTGGATGCATCCGACCCTTTTTATATATTCTAATATCCCTTCTTCTCCTGAAAAGACATTTAAACTGTCTAATCCATGATAATGAATCAGAAAGCGCCGTGCTTCAGCTTTTGATATCTTCATTTGCTTCATCTTATGTCCTCCTTCATGTCATGCTCTTCCCATAAAAAGAGCCCCTTGATTATATCATTATCCTAATATTACCAAAGGAACTTGCCTATTACAACATGTTGTGCAATAACCTGATAATTTGGTGCCTGGCACCAAATTA
Source organism: Clostridia bacterium (assembly GCA_029256325.1). Classification (GTDB taxonomy): domain Bacteria; phylum Bacillota; class Clostridia; order Lutisporales; family Lutisporaceae; genus GWB2-37-7. Next base: position 12,817 of record JAQSYD010000023.1, on the reverse strand, counting down.
TCAGGTTACTAGCAATGGTTCCCGGCACCATAGCAATTTCTTTACATATGTATTGACAAGTAATGGGAAAAAAGATATTATAATCTTGAACGTCGTTCAAATCATTGTTCAGCTTCAGAAATGATGATTGTATTCCCATAAAAAATGTCAAAGAAACATAACCATGCGTATATAGAAAGGTCGGATTATGATGTTTTTAAGAAAAACTCAAAAGATTGAAACAGCAAATGGTGTTGCAGAGCTGGTCAAGGTCAATTTAGGAGGCTATGAACAGTGGCTGTTAATTAGGGGGGAGTGTGTAAATAATCCAATTATATTGTTTTTACATGGAGGTCCCGGAACAGCCAATATCGGAATTGCAACAGCTACTCAAAAGCAGTTGGAAAAGAATTTTATTGTTGTGAACTGGGATCAATTAGGTGCCGGTCTTTCTTACAGTAACTCCATTCCTAAGGAAGCCATGACAATCGAAAAGATGATTGAGTACACAAAAGAATTAATTCAGTATCTATTAAGCAGATTTGAGAAGAAGAAGGTATACTTAATCGGGCACTCGTGGGGAAGCTTACTTGGGATTCTGACAGCACAAAAGTATCCGCAGTATATTGAAAAATATGCAGGTGTTTCTCAAGTTGTAGGGGGACAGGAAACAGAAAAGCTTTGTTATGAATATTGTCTTACAAAAGCGAAGTCAAGTAATGACAGAAAAGCTTTGAGCCAATTAAGAAAAATCAATGAGCCTCCTTATGACGACTGGATGAAGGGTCTTCAGGTAAGATCAGCCTTGACCAGTAAGTTTGGAGGTGCCGTTAAAAATGGAAGCCTATCAAGTCTATACCTAAAAAGAATGCTCAAAAGTAAAGAGTATAATCTGGTTGATATCTACAGATTTATGGCAGGATTCTCTCTCAGCTTGAAATATTTATGGCCTGAGGTGATGACAATGAACTTGTTAGATGAAGTCAATAGCTTAAGCATGCCTGTATATTTCTTCTTAGGAAAACATGACTATTCTGCGCCAAGTTCATTAGCTGAAGCATACTTTTCAAAGTTGAAAGCAGATCATAAAGAAATCATATGGTTTGAAAATTCTGCGCATATGTGCAATCTTGAGGAGCAGACAAAATTTATCTCTCACTTGGAATCAATATTTGTTTAGAAATTATTCATTCTCTCTGTCCTCAATACTATCTTCGTCATAAGAATGCTGTAGTTCCTCAATAGCCTTATAATACTGCTTTGGCGGTAAACCAAAGGACTTTTTGAAGGCCCTTACAAAGCTTGAATAATCCTTAAAACCGCACTGGTCTGAAACATATGTAGTTTGAAGACCTTTTTTGATAAGTGCTGCTGCTTTGGCGAGCCTTTTCTGAAGTATATAATTATGCAGGGTATAGCCTGTTTGGTCCTTAAAATGATGCATTAGGTAGTATCTGTTCATATAAAACCTTGATGCAATTTTATCTATAGATAGATCACTGTCTATGTTTTCATTTACATAGGTCAATATGTTTACTATTCTTTCATCATATTGAATATCTTTTTCATGCTTTTTTATTTTAGTTCTGAATATTAATCTGTTCAGATAAACAATAAGCTGAATAAAAATAGCGCTTTGCAGTATTTTACCTCCAAAATCCCTGTCTCTTATTGCTTTTTCTAAGGAAAAGAGCGTATCTCTTATCACATTCAAATGATCAGTGCTTAAACGAAATAAATTAATTTTTTCTTTTATTGCCAATTCAAAACAAGTAAATAAATCACTATCCTCCGTACTGTGATTTGACAGGAAATTTGAGTTTACCCAAATTATAATCCTTTCATAATACTCATTAGGATCTATAATTGGTTTATGAACCTCATTACTGCCTACAAAGAGAATATCCCAAGGTCTAAGCTTATAATACTTTCCTTCAATTACGTAGGTTGCATTACCTGAAATAAAAATCACTATTTTATTGAAGTCATGGTAGTGAAAGGTATGCTCTTCGGATTTCTTGTCTTTTAAATGAAAAAACCTAAAATCCTCATTTAGATAACCTCTTTTTATCTTTAATAAAGCGCTTTCTTCCAAGATATGATGTCTCCCCTCTGCTCATAGATATTCCCTTCATTCATTATAGCACTTTTTGCAATGTATTAGCCATTATTGGCAATAAATTTTGCATTTAATTAGGCTATAATATGAAAGAATAAAAGTGTTGGAGGGTTATATATGAAATTATTAAAAGCTTATAGATCTTCTGTCATTCTGCTTGCGGCAGTAATGATAGGCGGTTTCATTGGCGCTATTGTCGGGCCTAAAGCAGCGGTAGTGGAACCATTGGGTGATTTATTTTTGAATTTGATGTTTATGATCATTGTTCCATTGGTATTTTTCAGTGTTACTTCAGCTATTGGCAATATGGTGAGCATGAAGAGACTGGGGAAGATCATGTTTGCAGTTTTTATCGTCTTTACCAGTACTGCGTTACTGACCGCTGTAATAGCCCTTGTTGGAGCTTTAATCATGAATCCAACAGATGGGATTGACACATCTGCAATCCAAAGCTTAATGACAAATGTTCCAGAAAATACACAGAACACAGAGCAAGTCAGCTTTTTAAAGCAGCTTGTTAATACCTTTACGGTATCGGACTTTATGAACTTATTTTCCAGAAAAAACATGCTTCAGCTCATTGTCTTTTCTATAGGCTTTGGTGCAGCAATCGCTATGCTTAAGGAAAAGGCACAGCCCCTGGCGAAGTTTTTGGATGCCGGTACTCATGTCATGATGAAGCTTGTTGATATGATCATGTATTATGCACCCATAGGTCTTGGATGTTATTTTGCATCCATTGTAGGTCAACTGGGACCTCAAATACTGCAGGGTTATCTTAAATCCTTTGTATTATATTTGATATTATCAGTTATAGTCTACTTTGGACTATTTACACTGTATGCATTTATAGCCAGAGGAAAAGAAGGTATCCGATCCTTCTGGAAAAATGCTGCAACACCGTCCATAACAGCCTTAGCAACCTGCTCAAGTGCTGCTTGTATTCCTGTCAATTTAGAATATGTCAAGAAAATGGGTGTGCCTAAGGATATTGCAGAAACAGTCATTCCCCTTGGCGCAAATACCCATAAGGATGGTTCAGTAATAGGAGGCGTTATCAAAATCGTTTTCTTATTTGGGCTATTTGGATATAACATGACCGATATTACATCTATATTGTCTATCATTTTCACAGCCTTTTTGGTTGGCGCAGTAATGGGTGCTATACCGGGAGGCGGAATGATTGGTGAAATGCTTATCATTAGCATTTATGGCTTTCCGGTAGAAGTTCTTCCTATCATAGCTGTAATAAGCACAATTATAGATGCACCTGCAACGCTCTTAAACTCAACAGGCAATACTGTATGTTCCATGCTGGTTACAAGGTTTGTTGAAGGCAATGGAAAAAAACCTAAGCTATTACCGCAAGAGCGAGGTATTGCTTAATTTTTAGTACATAATACAGTCAGCTAAATCCTTTTAACACAAGGAAGCCCCTCACGCTTGTGTAGTTCATATCTTTATACTACACAAGCACAAGGGGCTTATTTATTAGAATAATGGGATAATAAACCTATCCCTATATCATGTTATGCTGAATAAATATGTTCTAAAGCTTGACGTTTACATCCCTATCCTTCTTGTACCTTTCTTGTTCGTTTTCTATACTCTTAAAAAATTTAATATCAAAATAAACTGCAAAAATCGCAAGAATAACAAAGCTGGCTGCTTTTGTTATCAAAACCGGAAGAGGGAGCTCAATACCGGCTGATATCTGAAATACCGTTTGACTTACAATCATGATTCCCGTGTAGACACACAATGTTAACAGCATTGGTGCTAAGGCAAATCCCATTCCATTTTCCTTTTTCATCAGGTATATAGTTAGCAGAGAAACCGGACCAATTATCCCTATATCCAAAACATTAGTTACTGAAGTCGTATAAATCTCCAATGAGACTGGTGGGCGGCCCGTAGATATAGAGGCAATAATATCTGGAAGCCAAGCTGCAATCAATGCGACTCCTGTAAAAGCTAAGAAAATATATACTCCCTTATATGAAAATGGAATTTTTCTACATTTTATCAACTGGTTTTTATCTATACTTCCCAATGCAATAATAAATCCAAATAAACTGGCTGAAAAGAATATTATGTATGCCAAATGTAGGGTATTATAGACCACGCAAAATGCTATGCTTGCGGCATGATATGTAAAGATAGAAATAATGGATAATAAAAATAAGCGGCTTTTTAATGTCTTCTTTTTTACGTCATGCATTAATGCAGCAATTAAACACGGAACGGCAACAAATAAAATCGTAAAATCTGCTCCTTTAAATATAGGTGCATAAAAATGTGAATCGTAAGCATACAACCCATCGCCATATATCTTTACTGTGTCACCAAATTGATTCACAATCTCATAGGGTTGTCCACCTGTCGTAGAAAACAGACCGACTGCTGATACGAGAATGCCCAAAGTAATGATCACTGCAATAACTAAGTACAGACTCTTATCGTAATTATTGTTCATTATTTTTACCTCCTTTAAGTTTTTCCATATAAACCAGCTATATTTCCCATAAATATACATATATTATATATTTTCGAAAAAAATTAACCAATTTAACAAAAATGTGCAGTGAGTAGTCTATCTCAATTATACACGAATAACTTCATTTTCCTTACATTTTTATAAAATTCCACAAAATGATAGGGACAAGAGAATAAACTCATTCCCCTGTCCCCACATGACAATCTAAATTTCTGCCTTTATTTATTACTGCCGACTCAATCAGTGTTCTGTTCTTTGCCAATTGCCTAAATAGTGTTCTCAAATAACTTATGAACTACGATACTTGGCACTTGCTCCTATAAATCAATAGCATCTCCTGATGCTTTGCTCAGCTTGCTGAGTACCTTATCCGTACTCCAGAAGAATTTATCCTCGCCTATATATTCCTTCATGCCGCATCGCTCAAACATTTCCATAACAGCAGGCTGTATGCAGGTAAAGTATACGGCTTTATTTTGCTGAGATAAGCGCAAGCACAAATCCTCCAAAACCTTTACGCCCGAAATATCTGCCAAAGGTACTCCTCTCATGGAAAATTTTATTGGCTGTGCCGAAGTATAAAGGACCTGTAATATATATGACGCATGTACGTTTATGATGGTCGCTGTATTGTGTTTTATCTTGGAGCTTGTTAGGATCTATATCACTGACATTGATTTGCATATCAGAGACCTTAATAACAAACATCACGATGGAGAAAAATACACCGATGATAATTGCAATAGTCAAGTCAAAAATAACTGTAGCAGCCATGGTAATTAGAAATTTAGAAATAGAGCTCTTCAGCTTTTTGTGGAAAATATCCTTGATTACATGCCATTCATTCATCCGCCAAGCAGTAACAATAAGCACACCTGCCAAGGCTGAAAGAGGAATGGCAGACATTACTCCTCCTAGAACAAACATGGAAAGCAGCAATACGATGGCATGAAAAATACTGGTCAACCGGGTCTGCGCACCTGAGGAAATTGCTACACTAGTACGCGCAATCGCAGCGGTAGCCGGGACTCCTCCGAAAAAGGGCAGAACAATATTCCCAATGCCTTGAGCGATTAGCTCCTGACCTGCATTTAGCTTTTCATTTTTCATACGTCCTGCAGAAGCTCCGCAAAGGAGACTTTCTATTAGTCCTAGTGCAGCAATACTAACGGCCGGTATTAATAAGTTCTGGATTTGATCCATGTTTATACCGCTTAGATGAAGTCTGTCTTGAAGAAATATACTTCTAGGAATCTCTCCTACATTGTCAATGGGAAGCTTGAAAAGTACCGTTGCAGCAGTGGCTAAAATAATAGCTGCCAACGAACTGGGACAGTATTGATTAAACTTTTTAGGATAGATAAGCATAAACAAGATAACCGCCGTACCAATCACAAATGCAGCTCCATTAAAGCTTTGTTCCATCGTAAAATAGCTGGACAGCTTTGCTAAGGTGCTGTGTCCACTGGAAACAAAGCCGGTAAGATTGTTGATTTGCCCCAATGCAATGATTACTGCAATACCGGATGTAAAGCCTGTTATAACAGGCAACGGTATAAAGGCAACCAAATCTCCCAATTTAAAAATGCCGGCTAACAGCAATAAGATACCGGATAGTAGACAAGCAATAAAAACTCCCTGCAGCTGATATTGTGCAACCAGAGATACAAGAATTGCAGTCATGGCACCGGTAGGTCCTGATATTTGATAGGAAGCACCGGACAACGCACCAATAAATAACCCTGCAATGACTGCAGTTACAATTCCGGAAGCAGCGCTGGCTCCGCTGCCTACACCAAAGGCAAGGGCCAAAGGCAATGCTACAGCAGCTACCGTAACGCCTGATAACAAATCCTTACTTAGTTTTTTTGTGTTATATCCTGAAAATTCCTGTTTTAATTGTGTAGTGTAATTCGTAAATAAGCTCATATAATTACCCCTTATCTTTTTGAAGAATTCTTTAAGGCAAAAAAACCTCACGATTATAATTCTATGCCTAATGCATCACAGTGTCAAGAAATGTCACATCATGTTTATTTCAAATAATCAAAATAAAATATTTCATCAAACTGTTCATCTAAGGGAAGATAAAACTATATTCTATCATCATTCTTTAAGCCTGTACTTCACCTTATTTACATAATAAAAACCGTCCGCATAGCAGGTGGTCTTATGTTTCGCATAATTTGGTGAGCTCAACAAGCTATAGTCCATAACGAAAAAAAGATGGGAAGTTCGCTTTCCATCTTTTTCTGTTTATCTTTTTATTTAGAGTATGCCTGATACCACTAATAGCAAATAACCGGAGTACCTATCTCAATGTTATTGTAAATCTCCTTTGCCACCTTGTAGGGACAATTTATACAACCATGAGAACCATCTGTCTTATATATACTTCCTCCAAACTTACTTCTCCAGTTTGCATCATGAATTCCAATACCTCCATTAAAGGGCATCCAAAAGGTAACCGGAGCAGCATAACCAGGTCCCCTCAAAACTACATTTTTTGCTTTATACTTTAAGCTGTAAACTCCCTTAGGTGTCCTATGACCAGCCTTTACATTGCCTGTAACAATATCCCCATCTACTATCAGCGAGCCATTTTTATAGAACCAGATATACTGCTTATTCATATCAATCTCAACATAGGTATCTGCAATATCACTGTTGCCATGGGAAAATACAGTCTGGCTATATGCAGGCTCCTTCATTATTTTTCGCCCTTCTTTTATATCTGAAATCAGACTTTCCGCTTCTTTAACTTTACTAATCGTTCGGCCAAAATCACCGCCGCCTATTTGTATTGTCTCACCGGAAGACGTAATAAAGCTTCTTGTTCTACCTGTTGTATCATATTTTTCACAAAGTGTGTCTATGTACTCCTGCACCTTCTTGTTATCAATCATAACTTCAAAGTTCTGATTAACCATGAGCCACTTGTTTATTGTGGAACCATCTAAAATCTCATTGCTATTACCAATCGTATAGGTAATTTTTGCGGATGAATATTTATTAAGAGCATCTTTAACCTCTAGTATTTTTGGGGCTTCTGAGTTATATTGCGGCTTTATATAGCAGTTAATTGCTTCTAAATCTATTTCAGCCTTCTTGCTAAGCAGTGCTTTTGCCACATGATAATATAGAATATCTTTATCCACCTTATTCCCGGGGATTTCATCAACAATTACATAGCGATTCTCTATATATTGAAAGGTAGGATTTTGGGGCTCAATTATTCTATAGTTGTCAAAGCAGGATAGGTTATCTATTTTCCCCTTCAATTGCTTTTCATCATAGGAAACTCCTACTTCGATTTTTGAAGCCTTTGCATCAAAGCATGCAATAACCCAACTAAAAGGATTTTGACTGTCTTTAAGCTTTTTAAACGCCTCATAGGAAGTATATCTTAAGCCCACGTCTGCTGCCTTTATCTGCTCAATTTCTCCTCCACGCTTTTTTAGGGTCAATGTATAATCTTGAAGCTCAGATTCCATCAGTACTTCAACAGCATCTACAGTTTTGCCGGAAACATTTATACAGTTAATTTCAGAGCCAAAATAATAATGGCTCATAAAATATACCGTCATTCCACCATAGAGAACAAGTAAAGTGCATAGAGCTATTATAGCACCCTTAATAACCTTTTTATAATTATGCCTAGGCTTCTCTTCTTCCTTTTCTAAGGTAGCTTCTATTAGATCTATTTCCTCTTCTGGCACTTTCTCGAATTCATCTTCTATAGTGCTTTCTACTTCCAGTTCTTCTGGGTTCTCTAATCTGTCTTCTACTTGACCAATTGTTGAAATTTCAACTTCCTTGTCCAGAATACCAGCCCCCTTGAATTGCATAACAATAAAGTTTACATTTCATTCTATGTGGCGGCATTCGCACTTAAAACAATTATTTAATATTGTATAGAAGTAAAATGGAATGGCATTTATTAGATGATGCCATTCCATTTATATGAAGGGATTAAGACTATTAAATCAGAGATGTACTAAAATATCTTTCAACTCTGTCGGGCAAAACAGTAACAATATTTTTATCTGTACCATACTTATGTGCAATTTTCATAGAAGCCCATACATTGGCACCGGAAGAGGTGCCTGCCAGAATCCCCTGGACTCTTGACAAGTCCCTGGCTGTGTTAATTGCGTCACTGTCCGTAACTTCAATAACATCATCAATGAGACTTACATCCAATACTTTTGGAATAAAACCATCACCGATTCCTTGAATTTTATGCAATCCCGGCTCGTGTCCCAAAAGTGCTGATACATTTTTAGGTTCTACTGCAATTACCTTGGCCTTAGGGTTCTTTTCTTTAAGAAATCTGCCGATTCCTCCCAAGGTTCCTCCACTGCCCAGCCCTGAAACGAAAACATCAACCTTACCAATCATTTGTTCCCAAATTTCTGAGGCTGTAGTAAGATAATGAATTTGTGGATTATCAGGATTCTCAAACTGCTGCGGTATAAAAATATTTGAATCCTTTGCCTTAAGTCTTTCAACCTCTGCCACTGATCCACCAATACTTTCTTCCCTATTAGTGAGGATAAGTTCCGCACCCAATGCCACTATAATCTTTTTTCTTTCCTCGCTCATATTTTCAGGCATAACAATCACAACCCTATATCCTTTTTGCACGCCAACTAAGGCTATACCAATTCCTGTATTGCCCGAAGTAGGTTCCATAATTGTCATGCCCGGTTTCAATATCCCTTTCTCCTCCGCCTGCTCAATCATATATTTGGCAATCCTGTCTTTAATACTTCCACCCGGGTTCAGATATTCTGCCTTAGCAAAAATATTTAACCCAGATAGTTTTTTTAGGCTTACCAAAGGCGTATTACCAATGACATCTAGTATATTTTCAGTCACCATTTTATCTACCCCTTTACTTAATAATATATCTTATGCACTTAAATCAATTTCGGAATATACTACCTATAAATAATTATCTATTTGATGCACATTGTTGCACCAATCATCATCCTTGAAATTCCTAAATTTACATAATATAATTATTTGTTTTCACACATAATGCAATTAGATCCCGTCAACTTCTTAAGATATATCTTTTTAGCTTCAATTGATAAAATTATGGAGATTATAAACCATGAAAACAATGTACAGGTGAATTCTTAATATGCATATATTTAAGTCCTTTATTATTAGCAAGTTTCATTTCACTAGGCTATTTGCTGATATTTCAATGATAGGAAACCTAAAAAAATAGAACCTCGATTTTCCGAGGTTCTATTTGCTTTTCCATTGTTATTTTTTTACCTTTATACTCTGTTGTTATCCTTTGTTGCTACTTTGTCGCGGTCTCTGAAAAGCAGGCTGATAGTCCAGATGCCCGCAACACCCACCAAAGTATAAACCACTCTACTGAGAAGCGCGTCCTGCCCTCCAAAAATAGCTGCTACCAAATCAAACTGGAAAAGCCCGACCAATAACCAGTTTAAGGCTCCTACAATGACTAATACAAGTGCAAATTTGTCCATACAGTTCAAACATCCTTTCTTTTACAGCATTTTATAACATTTCATTCTAACCTTTATAAACGTTCTATGAATCATAATATATTATATTCATTTTTAAAATTATTATACTTTACAGCAAACTTACATAATTTTGGAAAATTAAACTTCCGTATAGATTTATGCTAAAATCTTACGTTGGTGCGTTTTGTCTTGTATGATATAATATTATGTAAACTAAATTTAGATAGGAGGTCTGTTATGAAAGTAAAATACATTCAAATTTTGAAGGGCTGTATTGCATTAATCATAACAGTGGCATGCTTGTTTATAGTACAAGCATTATGGCAGAACTATGCTGTCGGCTTGCCTTTAGATACCGCATTAAACGATATTGACGGAGTTCTTAGCGTAACTTTGGATGATGGTCATAAAATAAATGACAGCACAACGATATATGCTACACTGGACAATACCGCCAATCTTCAAAAAACTTACAAAGAAATCAACACAAAAATTGAACAGACACTAAAAGGCAGCAAATATAAGCTAGAAATAAAGGATAGCCGTTCTCCCGAGCTGGAGCAGACATACTATGACATACATTACTATATTCAAAAAGCTATCGTAGATGGAGATTTTCCACTGCTGGAAGCAAAAGTCCGGGAAAAAGCTGATTTAGCAGGAGCAACAGCAAAGGTTTATGTAGATGAGCAGAATATATACCTACAGCTTGTAAAAAACGACAGCTTCTTATATGCTGTAGTAACCCGACAATCTGATAAGATCGGAGGGAATTTTTGATGAAAAACAAAGAAATAATCATAGGAGCAGGGTTGGGAATACTTTTGTTCCTTATGCTTCAAGGCGTGGATATTCTCCCTATCGTGTTCTTAGCAGGTATCGTCGGCGCAATATTCTATTTCAACGTAAGCAAACAGCGTGGCAAGAACAGCAGCTTTGCTTCAGTAGAAAGAAATACCTGCACAATCTCCTTTGATGATATAGGAGGTCAGGAGGTTGCCAAAAACGAGCTCATTGAGGCCCTCGATTTCGTAAAAAACGATGAACAGATAAAGCTTTTGGGAATACGTCCCTTAAAAGGAATACTGCTCAGTGGACCTCCCGGTACAGGGAAAACTTTATTGGCCAAAGCTGCTGCTCAGTTCACAAATTCGGTATTCTTGTCCGTCAGCGGCTCAGAATTCGTAGAAATGTATGTAGGGGTAGGTGCACAGAGAGTGCGCAGACTTTTCGACCAAGCGAAGGAAACAGCAAAAAAACTTAAAAAGACCAGCGCTGTTATATTCATTGACGAAATAGAAGTGTTGGGAGGAGCAAGAGGTCAGAATCATGGAAATCAGGAGCATGACCAGACCTTAAACGAGCTTTTAGTACAGATGGATGGCGTATCCTCTGAGGGCGAAGTAAAAATACTGATAATCGGGGCTACAAATCGTGTTGATATGCTGGATTCAGCCTTGCTTCGTCCCGGCAGATTTGACCGTCAGGTAAAGGTTGATTTACCTGATAAAAAAGGACGCTTGCATATTCTAAAGCTGCATACCAGGAACAAACCGCTTGCAGCAGATGTATCCATTGGCACTTTGGCGAAGGACACCTTCGGATTCTCAGGTGCTCAATTGGAGAGTGTGACGAATGAAGCCGCCATACTGGCGATGCGTGATGCCTCAGAAAACATTACATCCACTCATTTCAGAAGTGCTATTGAAAAGGTAATGATGGGTGAAAAGCTTGACAGGCTTCCTAGCAAGGAAGAAAAGCACAGGATTGCAGTGCATGAGTCCGGCCATGCTCTAATTGGTGAGCTAAGACTCCCTGATTCTGTCGCCAGCGTCAATGTGGCATCTCGAAGCAATGCCTTGGGCTATGTGCGCCAGACACAGGAAAATGATATGTACCTATATACCTGCGATTACCTTAAGTCAAGAATTGCAGTAGCTTTGGCTGGCGTTCTGGCCGAAGAGCTGATATTTGGCAATAGAAGTACAGGTGGCTCCAGTGATTTTAAGCATGCCTCCGACATGGCAAAACAGATCATATACAGTGGAATGTCCGAGCTTGGGATTATCTCTGTAGAGGATATCCCGAGAGACCAGCTTCATACAGCTATCACATCGATTCTGAGGGAAGTAGAAAATGATACCCGCGACCTGCTTTCAAAGCATAAGAGAGATATAAAACAGGTAGTTGAGTTATTGCTGGATAAAGAAACAATATCAGGCGATGAATTGAGACTTATATTAACAAATTCAAACAATACAGAGTGTGCATAAGATAATGATAGGGAGTATCGCAGAACTGCTTTTTAAGCAGCCTGCGATGCTCCCTCTTTTTCTCAATATTCATTTTTATTTTTAGACACTCATCATTATTCTTTGGTTTATGTAATGCTAGAAACTGTACTAAATTATGCAGGAAATATTCTTTTTAGAGGGGCAAAGCCCTGTTCCCATACTCTTTTAAAGGAATGAATAGTTAATCATTTTTATTGATCCAATTTACAAACAGAGCTGTAGAAAAGGTTATTGATAATATTATTAAAGACACGCCCATTATTACAGGAACATACGTGCAGCTTGCAATAAACTCTTTTGATGTAGTCCATCCGGTTGCACCAACAGGTCTCGACATAGCTATTGCGATGTCATACCCTTTATAAAATCCAAAGTATGTGATTAAACTGCCACCGAAAAATAAAGAAATGATATAGAT
>JAQSYD010000158.1 GCA_029256325.1 Clostridia bacterium | reverse complement strand
AGTGCAATGACAAATCCAATAATTGTGCCCTATAAATACCCACTTCCTCTTTTAAGTATATGCCCACCTGCTTACTCTAAGCGCATTATCAAATTGTGTTAATTTTTGCTATATAAATCTTTCTTATTTGCATCTTGCTAAATGCAATTCTCTTCCTCAAAGCTGCACTATGGACGTTCGCTTTGCTGCAATTCTTGATTTCTCCAAAGCATCAGGGATACAAATATATTGGCGATGCATACCTTGGGTACGAAAATAGCCATGAGCTTTCGATATAGCTTGGAATTTAAATCTTGATTTTCAAAGTCTGTATTAATTGCGGCAAGACCTTTTAAATCTAAGGTCTCCAAATCCTCAAGCCTTCTGCTGCGTAACAGATTTCCAATAAGCCCAGCGTTATTCGCTGCGCTGCTGCTCATCCTCACGGCAGTATAAGCTTGAAGAATCTCCTCAATAAGCTCTTCCCAAGTATAAGCCTTAAGCCGTTCAATGCCGAATACCTCTGCAGCAATTTCTGCCGCTGCCTCAATGATATTGGAAGAAGTCAAATGACCTGTTACATATTTTAACAGTGTTCTAAGCAAAGGATAGTTTATCAGCTTATTGGCTGCAGCCGAGTTTGCTTTCAAGTCCAGCATGGAATCCAACAAAGACAATTCTGCAGCTTTAAGTGGAACACATAAATTACTTTGTTCCTCAGCAGCTTCAATATAATATCGTTTGCCCTGATAGATACCAAATCTTTTTAAGGAATCTAAATAACCCATTGTGATTCCATCTTTACATACTTCCCCATCAAACTGCAGGGTACCGCAAAGAGGATCTGAATTCTTAATATATATTACGTTAATTCCCTTTAGATTGACTTTTCTGACCACACCTATACCTGAAACATCAACAACAATGATGTCCTTTACACCTTTTTTCAACATTAAGGAAATCGGGATATTATCATATATAGCACCATCCATAAATCGTTTGCCGTTTATTTCAAGAGGCTGAAAGCCAGGTAAGCAGGAACTTGCAAGTAAATAGTCAATCAGCATGCCTTCAGGGATTTCATTTTTAAACACGGTAACGGGTTTGAAGTCGCTAAGGGAAAAGGTAACAAGTCCAAAATCAATAGGAGATTGCCTGATTACTGCTTCATCTATATAATGGACCAGCATTTTTCTAAGAGGAGTAATATCCAAGCCACGGTTTTCTATAAATTTGCTGGCAGCAGCAATAAGATCCTTGAACTTTATCTGTTTATAATCAAGCAGCGTTGCGTTTTCCAGGTTAATCACACTTTGTACGTCCAGATTGGTCCAGAGCTTGAATGCCATATCAAAATCACCCTGTACCATAATGGCTCCGTTTAAAGCACCGACAGAGGTACCTACAACGGTACTTACTGGTATATCAAGCTCCTTCAAAGCCTTCCAAACGCCTATTTCATAGCTGCCCTTTGCGCCGCCTCCACCTAAGACAACTCCGTATTGTGTCATAAATTACACCTCACAAGCAAATTCTATAATGACTATAGTGTTGTTAAAAATTAACTTTACAAATATATAAGTTGAATTGTAGTATTGTCTTATATTAGTATTATAATCACTACTATTATATATGACATAAAAAAATATAGACCGGGGTGTTTGATATGGACAATAACATAATTAGGATTTTAGATTGGCTATTTATCATAAATTCTATAGTACTAATAGCAATAATTATACTAGAAAGAAGGAGTCCTGAGAAGACCATAGCTTGGTTTTTGGTTTTTATGGTGCTGCCACCCTTAGGAATACTACTATACATTTTTATCGGTAGGAATTGGAAGAAACATAAGCTGAATAATACTTTTACCAATTTTGCAAAAGAAGTGGTAGACAGCTTTATCAGTAAAACCCATCACATTGAATTCAAGCCTTTGCTTGAGCTGCTCGCTAATAATAGTGAATCACCGGTTTTTGCAAATAATGATATTGAAATATTCAATAATGGTGAAGATAAATTTAAAGCATTAAAAGATGAGTTGGAGAAGGCAGAACATCATATTCACTTAGAATATTTTATAGTAAAGAGTGATCGAATTGGCAATGAAATAAAGGATATATTAATTAGAAAGTCTTTAGAAGGCGTCAGAGTAATTTTCATCATCGATAAAGTTGGTTCATATAAATTGAAGCGCACATATATTAAAGAGCTAAAGGATGCAGGGATTGAGGTAGTTTATTATACGTATTTTCTTGCCCCTCTGCTGCGCAGGCTAAATACCCAAATCAACTATAGAAATCATAGAAAAATTGCTATTATAGATGGTAAGGCTGGCTTTCTGGGTGGTATGAATATTGGAGATGACTACTTGGGAAAGGGCAGATTGGGCTTTTGGAGAGACACTCATATCCTGGTAAAAGGTGACTTTGTGCTGGGTCTACAAGCAATTTTTTTAAATGACTATTTCCATATTAAACATACCAATGGCAGTAATGACTTGTTTATAGGGGAAGCGGATAAATACTGCCCAACAACGCTGGAGCAAGGCAATAAAATAATGCAGTTGGTACACAGCGGTCCTGACTCTGAATATCCCTCTATTATGCAGTGTGTTTTAAAAATGATCAGCATGGCACAAAAATCCATATGGATTACGACGCCATACTTTGTACCTACCGAGAGTTTACAGGAAGCCTTAAAGGTGGCTGCTCTTGGTGGAGTAGAAATTAAAATACTTTTCCCAGGCAGATTTGACCACTATATTGTATATCAAGCTTCTCAAACTTACCTAAGAGAGCTGATTAAATATGGTGCTAAAGTTTATTTTTATGATAAAAACGCATTTATACATTCAAAGGTAATCACGATAGACAGCGAAATATGCAGTGTAGGTACTGCCAATATGGATATTAGAAGTTATATTTTAAATTATGAAGTAAATACGGTGATATATGATGAAGAAATTACTTCGCGTTTGGAGCATGACTTTATGGTGGATTTACAGACTAGCGTAGAAATTACTGAAGAGTATTTCGATAAAATGCCCATGCATCAGAAGTTCATACAATCTTTGGCTAGGGTATTGTCATACTTGCTATAAATTGAAAAGTGCTATATGCACTTTTTTTGTATCTCTCATGAGCTCTTTAGCATATATTGTATAGAATACTTAGTTTTAATATTATGCAATATTTCAAAGAGGTGAGCGTATTTGATTATTCACGTAGTTAAGCCGGGAGAAAGCCTATATTCCATAGCGCGTTTTTATGGTGCCACACCTAACAGAGTTGCTTCGGAGAATGAGCTGGCTGACCCAAGTAAACTTGTTGTAGGACAAACACTTGTCATAACAGAAGGCACATCTAAGCACAAGGTACAGTCAGGACAATCCATATATGTTATAGCGAGTCAGTACAATGTTAGTGTGAGAGACATATTGGCAGCAAATCCAAGTTTAACAAACCCTGCACAATTGAGCGTAGGACAAATCATAAATATACCTATAAGCACGGAAAAAAGAGGTACCATAGAGGTAAATGGGTATTCTTTCCCAAATATAAATATGGACGTTTTGCGAAAGACGCTTCCATATCTGACTTATCTCAGTATTTTCAGCTATGAAGTAAATGCGGATGGGTCACTGAAGCCAATAAATGATCAGCCTCTGATAGATGCTGCTAGAGCGGCGGGGGTAGCACCTCTGATGGTAATTACTAATTTAAGTGAAAGCGGCTTCAACAGCGATTTGGCAAGAACGATACTGACCAATACTACAGTACAGGATACACTGATTAATAATGTTATTGAAAACTTGAGAAGTAAGAGATATTATGGACTAGATATTGACTTTGAGTATATTTATCCGGAGAACAGAGAGGACTACAACAATTTCTTAAGAAAAGTAGTGAACAGGCTTAGACCATTAGGATATTCAGTCACTACTGCTTTAGCACCAAAAACTTCAGCTGATCAAAAAGGTCTATTGTATGAAGCTCATGATTATCCTGTGCATGGAGCCTTGGCAGACCACGTTATATTAATGACCTATGAATGGGGTTACACCTTTGGACCACCGCTGGCTGTTGCGCCTATCAATGAAATCAGGAAAGTATTAAATTATGCGGTGACAGCAATACCAAGAAATAAAATATTTATGGGAATACCTAATTATGGCTATGATTGGACCTTGCCTTATGTACAAGGCTCAAGAGCTGAAACATTATCAAATACACAAGCTGTAGATTTAGCGCTGAGGGAGAATGCGGCTATACAATATAATGAGGTTTCGCAAGCACCATACTTCAATTATTATGATGATAATAAAAAGCAGCATGTGGTCTGGTTTGAAGATGCAAGGAGTATTGAGGCAAAGCTGAATCTGGCAGATGAATATGACTTGGGTGGAGTAAGCTACTGGACAATAGGCAGATACTTCCCTCAAAATTGGTTGGTTTTGAATTCAATGTATGATATAGCAAAAGTATTATAGCTGAATGAACATAACTTAATAACAGTTGTAACTTTAATGCCATTCTGATATTATTCAATTATGATAATCAGGAGGGCATTATTTTTTTGTATGAAAATTGGAATAATAAGAGTTACATAGGAAAATGGAGGAG
Organism: Clostridia bacterium; assembly: GCA_029256325.1. GTDB lineage: Bacteria > Bacillota > Clostridia > Lutisporales > Lutisporaceae > GWB2-37-7. The sequence goes on along the minus strand of JAQSYD010000158.1, from coordinate 794 downwards.
ACGTAATGAAGGAGTATCAAGGAAAATCTAAAGCATTGATGGGTCTGGGTATAGCAATTGTCGTGTTGGGGGCAATCATATTAGGGATATTAATCATGGTAGGTTTAAATTGGGTGACTGGACTTATCATAGCTTTTATTACATTTATAGTATCCTTTCTCTATAAAGGTATGGTTTTAAAAATAACAGTTGATAGTGAAAAGGTTCAGATATATAAGCCTTTAGGCAAAAAAACAATTAAATTTTCTAATATAGCATTTTGTATGGTCCATGGAATAGATGAAACCGATTCTATTATTTATGCTTTTGTTAAGAAGAAGATCGGTAATAAGACGGGGGTAAAGGGGATTAAGCAGAATGTAACCTTTGAAGAGGTTGTAAAGATTATCAATAAGTCTAGTGAAAATATAGATTTGGATATTAATTTCAATATGGCTGAGCGGATCACGGTGTCATTAGTGCAAAACAGTGAAGAGCTAAAAAACGAAATATTGACTACCCTTGGCGGACATCAAAAGAGAATACTGAATAACATATAATTGTATATAAAAAATCCCGTTGGATTACTCCAACGGGATTTACTTTTTAATTAAGCTGAGATATTCTTTGAACCCTTCGCTTTTGGTCCTTTGTATTCAGGAGCTGATGGGTCGTTTTCCAACTTCATCATTGTTATTCCTGTGAATCCAAATACAATTGAAACGATTGGATTAACAAGATTCAAGAAGCAGAATGGAATATACTCTAATGTTGGAACGCCTAGATAAGTTGACATTGTAGCACCGCAAGTGTTC
>JAQSYD010000157.1 GCA_029256325.1 Clostridia bacterium | reverse complement strand
CTTCGCAACAGCCTTATCAATAAGACTAGTTACCTTTTGGTAATTTGCCTTTGCGATAGTTAAGTCTCCGGCCTTTATAGAATCCTCATATTTTCTGATTGATGTTCTTAATGAGGAAATTATCATTTTGTTTCTGCGAGTTTTGAACTTTGTAATCTTTATTCTCTTTAAAGCAGATTTAATATTTGCCAAACCGCTCACCTCCTTCAACACACAATTGACAAGTGGTATTTTATCATAATGGAAATTAAAATGCAAGTTAATTTAATAATCCATTATGATGAACTACTGTATGGTTCGTGTATAAAACAAATGCATATAACAAAAACTTCATACAAAAAGAAATTTAATATATTTATTATAAACAATATATTGGAAAATAACCATAGTCAATTTGAATTGGAGGGAATAAAGTGAGAAACATTAGAACTGACCTAGCAATTGAGGCAAGGGAGATTTTTGGAAAAGGAGAGCAAAGCGATATTCCGGGCGTCAGGATCGATGTCGAGAGAACCGAGGATATTACCATTACTAGGGTTGCTGTGGAAGAAGAAGTAGGTGCTCGTATCATGGGCAAGGCTAAAGGAAATTACATAACTTTAGAGGTGCCTGGGCTTAAAGATAATGATAAAGATTTGCAGGAGAATGTAAGTGTTGCTTTATCAAAAGAAATTGCAAAATTGGTGAAGCTTAATGATAAATCCGTCATACTGGTGGTGGGCTTGGGCAACTGGAATATAACGCCCGATGCTTTGGGGCCAAAGGTAGTTGAACACTTACTGGTAACAAGGCATATCAAGGAGTATATACCTGATCAAATTGATGAAAGCGTGAGATCGGTATGTGCAGTAGCTCCGGGGGTTTTAGGTATTACCGGCATAGAGACCAGTGAAATTATAAAAGGCATAGTAGATCGAATAAAACCAGACGTGGTTATTGCAATAGATGCTTTAGCTTCAAGAAAGCTGGAAAGAGTGAACACTACCATTCAAATAGCGGATACAGGCATTAACCCCGGTTCAGGAGTAGGGAATAATAGAAAGCAGCTAAGCAAGGAAACCTTGGGAATTCCGGTTGTGGCAATTGGCGTTCCAACAGTAGTTGATGCGGCAACCATGGCAAATGATACGATAGATTTGGTGCTGGACTCCATGATAGAAGGAGCAAGCAAGGACAGCGACTTTTATAAAATGCTGAAGGACATGAATAGAGATGACAAATATAAGCTCATACAGGAGGTACTGCATCCATACTATGGTCATTTGATGGTCACTCCAAAGGAAGTAGACAGATTGATAGAAGATATTTCGGTAATCATCGCAGACGGCTTGAATGTAGCATTGCATCCTGGTGTTGACACAAAAGATTTGGGTAGATATATCAATTAAAAGTCATTGTAAGCGCAGATTTACGTTCTTATTTAAGAAGCAAAAGGATTTTCCTTTTGCTTCTGTTTATTTGATTTTTGTTTATAAGTTGTCATTCTAAGCACAAGGTGAGAACTTTTTTTGTATCATAAAACCAAAAAAACAGCATATATGTTAAGAGTATCATTATGTTTTGCATTTGTTCTTTTGGATGAATCCATATCGTGCAAAACCTTTTTCTTGATTCATAAATAGAACCTGCAAAAATATCTTATGAAGGACACAAAGGTTAAATCTTAGCAAGTACAGCAGTCATGTATAAGAAGTGAGGTGTATATTTTGAAATCACAGCAGCATATTTGGAAATGGGTTATAATAGCTGCTCTTGCAGTGGCATTGATAATTGCGGGGTTTTTATTTATCAGATGGTTATATTTGGACAACTCCTCAGAGACTGCCATGACAGTATTTACGGATTATAGTCAGGGAAACGGTAATATTGAAAAATATTCGGGTAATTTATATATAAATATTATTAATTCAACGATACCGGCAGCGAAGGTAAGCTATGAAAGCAGATATGGGCAAAAGCTGCCGAGCTTTGCAGCCTCTGCATATAGTAAGGTATTTAATGGTATGAATTTTGATATAAAGGATCCGAAGACCTATTTCAGTTTTGTATTTACTGCATTCAGCCAGTATGACCCCAATGGCAATTTACTGGCTGTGGACCAACAGGATGACAATATACCGGATATTACAAATTTTGATGAAGCGCCGGAGGGTGCCATTTATTTCAGCGAGGAAGAAGAATACAAGGCAGAGCAAGCCGCCGGTTCTACAGCATTACCGACGGTTGATAATCCGGAAAGTGATTATGCAAATGTAAGTGATCCTGCCAGACTGGAAATTGAAAAAAAACAACCCTCTGTTTTGATATTGCATACACACTCTATGGAAACCTATACGCCATACAGTGAAAATAATTATCACTCCATTAATGACAAGGAAAATGTGATTCAGGTTGGCCGCATCATGACAGATGTAATGGAAAGCAAGTATAAATACAATATAATTCATGATGTAACAAAGCATGATCGATACTCCTATGCTGATTCTTATATCAACTCACAAAAAACAATCATAAGTCAATTAGAGAAAAATCCTTCTGTAAAAGTAATATTGGATGTACACCGTGATGCCATGGAAGTTAAAACATCCCGAGATGCAGAAATCAGAAAAGCTGAGTATACGACTACCATAGGTGGTAAGAAGGCAGCGAAGATATCCTTTGTAATCGGACCGGATAATAAGAACTTTGCTCAGCTGAAGAGCTTCGCCGTATATGTACAAAAAAAGATGGATAAACTATATCCTGGATTGTTCTTTAAAACTGTCATTAAACCGAAGGGAAAATATAATCAGTTTTATAGAGATCATACCCTGCTTATTGAAGTAGGTAGTACATTTAACACAGACCAAGAAGCAAAATATTCAGCGGAGCTTTTGGGTAATGTAATTGGAGAGGTTTTGAAGGAATTGGAGAAGTAGGTGTCAACATGCAAAAGAGAAGTGAAGCAACGAAACAGGATAAGGTTTTTTTTAGAACAAAACTGAAGCATACAGCCATAGTAGTGCTCTGCATACTTTTTGCGCTTAGTACCATTTATGCTGTGGATATTTCTACGTACAAGCTGAAAGAGAATGAATATGACCAATATGCGCTCAGAGTAACCAGGGAAAGTGAGAATACACTGCGTGTAGATTTCGTAGGTGATAAGTATCATGTTGATATTGAAAATATTAGAGTATATGCGGGCAAAATTGCAGAAAAAACAAAAGCCCTAATATCAGGGCTGCAAAGCAAATTACGCTGATATATGGCATCACAAAGAGTGCATAAATTGATATGCAGTACTTATGTGATGCTGTTTTATTATTGGGAAAATTCTAATAAAAAATATTGATATTTAACCAGGATTTATTATATGCTATAATTTATAGGAGTTATGTGAATAAATGCTTTATGGCAGTTTCAATATTTAATTGCTGATAAACGAAGGAGGATGCCTGTATGGCAAGTGACAGACAGAAATATATTAGAAATTTTTGTATAATAGCCCATATTGACCACGGTAAATCAACCTTGGCAGATAGACTGATTGAGAAAACAGGTGTATTGTCGGCCAGGGAAATGGAACAGCAGGTGCTGGATAATATGGATCTGGAAAGAGAACGAGGAATCACAATAAAGCTTCAGAGTGTTAAGCTTAATTATAAAGCACAGGACGGGAATGAATACACTTTTAATCTGATAGATACGCCGGGCCACGTTGATTTTACCTATGAGGTATCTAGAAGCTTAGCGGCCTGTGAAGGAGCAATCTTAGTTGTTGATGCCACTCAAGGCATCGAGGCTCAAACCTTAGCCAATGTATATTTGGCTCTGGATAATAATTTGGAGCTTTATCCTGTTATTAACAAGATTGATCTTCCCAGTGCCGATACAGACATGGTAAAAAAGGAAGTTGAGGATGTAATCGGGTTGGATGCGTCCTATGCGGCTTTGGTTTCTGCCAAAGAGGGTATTGGAATCGCTGAAGTTTTAGAAGGGCTTGTAAAGCATATACCGGCCCCTAGAGGAGATGAAGATAAGCCTCTTAAGGCTTTGATATTTGATTCCTACTATGACAGCTATAAAGGCGTTATAGCCATTATAAGAGTTATTGATGGTGAGCTTAAGCCTGGTACAAGGATGAGAATGATGAAGGCTGGAGCAGAATATGATGTGGTAGAGGTAGGAACTTTCAGACCGGGAGTTATGGTAGCAAATACCGGCTTAAAGGCTGGGGATGTTGGATATGTTGCAGCCAGCATCAAGAACGTAAAGGATGTCCATGTTGGGGATACCATTACAGATGCCAACAATCCTTGCAGCGAAGCGCTGCCTGGCTATAGGAAGGTAACGCCAATGGTATACTGCGGTATTTATCCTGCAGACGGAGCAGACTATGATAATCTAAGGGATGCCCTTGAAAAGCTGCAGTTGAACGATGCTGCCCTTCTTTTTGAACCGGAAACCTCTGCGGCACTTGGCTTTGGCTTCCGCTGCGGATTCTTGGGACTGCTGCACATGGAAATTATACAGGAAAGATTGGAACGGGAGTATGACTTAAACCTTGTTACCACAGCTCCCAGTGTTATATATCATGTAGTAAAGACGGATGGAGAAAAGGTTGAGGTATCCAATCCTGCCAATTTGCCTGAGCTGCAGGAAGTGGAATATATGGAAGAACCCATTGTTAAGGCGACAATCATGAGTCCTACAGAGTATGTAGGAGCGATAATGGATCTTTGCCAAAACAGAAGGGGAACTTTTATTAACATGGAATACATGGAGGCAACCAGAGTAATGCTGCATTATGATTTGCCTCTAAATGAAATTATATATGACTTCTTTGATGCGCTAAAGTCAAGAACCAAGGGGTATGCTTCCTTTGACTATGAGCTGAAGGGGTACGTTCAATCTGAGCTGGTTAAGCTGGATATATTATTAAACAGTGAAATAGTAGATGCTTTATCCTTTATCGTGCACAAGGACAAAGCATATTCAAGAGGACGTACAATGGCTGAAAAGCTTAAAGACGTAATACCGAGACAAATGTTTGAAATTCCTATACAAGCAGCTGTTGGAAGTAAAATAATTGCAAGAGAGACCATAAGAGCTATGCGTAAGGATGTATTGGCAAAGTGCTACGGCGGAGACATTACACGTAAGAAGAAGTTATTGGAAAAACAAAAAGAAGGTAAAAAGCGTATGCGACAAGTAGGCAGCGTAGAGCTTCCACAAGAAGCCTTCATGTCAGTACTGAAGCTTGGTGACTAATACAGAAGATGTAATGCTTCTGATGTGTTGAAGCTGTAGGGGATCAATTCACTTTTCGGGAAGCAAAGGAAATATTACAAAATAAATTAAATAAGCCAAACACTTTGCCTAAGGGATAATTTGATGGAGTAAGGCTTCAGAGACCCGAGAGGAATACCT
>JAQSYD010000022.1 GCA_029256325.1 Clostridia bacterium | reverse complement strand
GAACTTTGGTTGGGCTCAGTTTTATCTGCCCGATGAAGTAGTGTATGCAGAAGACATTACTTTAATCGATGTCACCGCGGATGTGTATGATATGGCTGGTACTTCAAGCACATACACCGGCAACACCGACGGCTATGACTTGGATGCAATCCGTGTCTATAATTATATCCCATGGAGATTTAATGATAGCGCAACAGGATGCAGCGAAGATGATGGAACAGGCAGCTGCATATTACCAAAGGGTACTTGGTTTATGTACAATGAGTTTGCTGGCGAAAGTCAGACCTTTGACATACAAGCCGGCAACCCGAAGGACGGCGAAAATATCATAGGAACATATACTGTTGAAAAAACAGGTGATAATACTTATAAAGTGGATTATGAAATAGATGATACCATTGAGATGAACGAATATATATATGATATCGTGGTAACGGCGGAGCATCTGGCAGTCAGCGATACTGCATTTACTTCAGCTAATCCAGGCAAGTTGGACAATCAAGACTTTGGTATAGAATTCGAAGATACAGATGGCAAATTCTTTGTATTCGCACACTTTGTGGTAGAATACAAGTAGGTGCCAGGCACCAGGATATCAGGATATGAGCAAGATATAAATCAACAGACTAAGAATTTCTTCTTAGTCTGTTTTATTATGTGCAGGTTTAAAGTATTGTGGTTAATGCTTTGGCTGTTTCTAAATCAGTTATAAGTACATTGATCATGCTGCCTCGTAGGGCACCTGTTATAGCGGAAAGCTTTTCGGGACCGCTGCCGACGCCGATGCGGAGAGGGATTTTTTTGAAGCTTTCGAAATCAATGGCAAGAACGCGATCGTTGATGCCGCTTTCAATTATTTTCCCCTTTATATCAAAATAATGCGTGCAAATCTCACCTACTGCGTTTTTACTCTGTAGAATATCATACTCCGCCTTTGATATGTATTTCTTTTGTACAAAGGCGGATTTGCTAGACATATCACCAATACCCACTAGAGCGATAGTGCAAGCCTTCATGGTATCATACACACGGGTAAAGAAGCTTTCTTTCATCAGCGAATCACGGAGCTGCTTGTTCTCCAAAATGATAGGAGCGTACATGAAACAAGGTTTTGCATTCAAGATCTCTGAGGAGTGCCTTACAATGTAATCCGAATTAATATGTGCTTCCTCTGCATTAAGCCCGCCAACAAGCTGCGTAACTGTAAGGTTTAACCTGTTGATAGGCTGAAGATTATTAACTAGGGAAGATAATGCCCTGCCCCTGGAAAAACCGATGATATCCTTATCCTTGATGACACGCTCAAGATAGGAAGAAGCAGCTGCTCCGAGAGATTCATTGATTTCACCATCGGAATTATTCACTATGATTATTTCGTTGAGTCCCAATCGGGTTTCCAATTGTATTTCCAATTCCACATTCTGGTGCTCATATTCCTGTATCACAATCTTTACAATCCCTAACTCAAGACACTTCTTGAGGATCCTATTAACTCTTTGCCGAGACATGGACATTTTTTTTGCTATGTCATCCTGGGTCATGCCAAGCTTGTAATAATAATATGCAACCTTGGTATATTCATTTCTCGTATTTAATTCTTGCATAGTATCACCTGCTACCTTATGTTAAATTTTACCATTTAATTATAACACCTTATGAGTCCTATGTATAGTACATCCTAATATACTTCCCGCCGCCTGATCAGATGACTTTATTTACTGATTGCATCTGATCAATTTTTGCTAAGTCATTAATATATTTATGTTACAAACGATCATATTATGAACATTTGTAACATAGATATTAGTATAACTTGGTTATATAGCCGCAGGAACAGAGGTAGCATGTGGCCGAAGGTGTCCTGGCGGTATTTCATATGATACAAATTATTAGCTGACAAGAAAAAAAGGAGTTGATACAGCATGGCTAACAAAACACATCGCTTAAATCACATATTTAGAGAGGATAAGAAAACATTCATCATGGCGATGGATCATGGAAATGGTTTTAATGTTCTTCCTGCGATGAAGTATCCGGGCAAAATTATCAGCGAGGTTGCAAGAGCTGGCGCAGATGCTTTTTTAGCAACGGTTGGACTTGCAGATAAATTTGCAGAAGATTTTCATGGAAAAGGCATTATTCTGAGACTTGACGGTTCGTGCTCATTCTTGGGTTCTAAGGATAAGCCCCTTCAGACTGTAGTAGGTATAGAGGATGCAATTCGGCTGGGTGCAGATTCTGTAATCAGCATGGGGTTTCCGGGTTCGAAATGGGAAGATCAAATATTGGAAAATCTATCGAGAAATATTCATGATTGCAATAAATGGGGTATTCCTTTAACCGCTGAGATGCTTCCAAGAGGCTTTGAAGGTGGAGAAGACAGCCGGACTCCTGAAAACATAACCTTTGCATGTCGCATGGGTGCTGAAATGGGTGCGGATATTATAAAGACTGAATATACCGGCGATCCTGAAACCTTTCAGGAATTGTGTGAAAGTGTATATGTACCGGTTGTAATATTAGGGGGCAGTAAAAAAGTATCGGAAGAAAAGCTGCTAACAGATATTAAGCATGCAATCAGCGTTGGTGGAGCAGGTATTGCAATGGGGAGAAACATCTGGAATCATGAGAGCCCTGCTAGATACGCAAGTGCCATAGCAAGGCTTATTCATGAGGATTCCAGTGTAGAAGCAGCACTTAAAGAACTAAATAAAAAGTTCTAGGAGGCAAATTATGAATAAAACATATAAAGTAGCATTCATTTCAGATGTTGGAAAAATAGAAATTGTTGAGAAAAAGCTGGAACAGCCTGAGGGCAACCAAGTGCTTGTGAAAATTGACAGCTGTGCCATTTGTACACTAGAGCAGCGGATTTTCAAGGGGATTATGAAGCGTTATCCCTTCGCGGGAGGGCATGAGGCAGCAGGCATAGTAGTTGAAGTTGGCAGAACTGTAAAAAACCTTAAGGTAGGTGATAAGGTTGCTGCAAGAATGCTGACAAACTGCGGCGAGTGTTATTATTGCAGAAACGGTCACGAAAATCAGTGCGTGATCTCCTTTAAGGCGGATATTCACGAGGGAATCGGTGGACCGGGCGGTTTTGCAGAATATATGATGCTGGACGCAAAGTCGCTTTATAAGATGGCAGATGATTTGGATTTGTGTCATGCAGCACTGTCTGAGCCGCTTGCTTGCTGTGTACACAGCATCAACAACGCTAATATTGAGCTTGGCAACGATGTTGTCGTTATTGGTGTCGGAATCATGGGTGCCTTCCACATTCAACTTGCAAAGATGAGAGGCGCACGGGTCATCGCCTGTGAGGTTGATGATGCTCGCTTAGAGATAGCAAGAAAAATGGGCGCTGACATACTGATTAACTCAAAAGAGGGAGATACAATCCAGAAGGTAAAAGCGCTTACAGGGGGGAGAGGTGCTGATGTGGTATTTTGTACCGCCGCACTTGCGCAGCTTGCAGCTGACAGCATACAGATGGTTGGTAAGGTCGGACGTGTTGTAATGTATTCATCCTTCCATCCAGACAAACCCATAGAGTTAAGCGTCAATAGCGTACACTCCACAGAAATGAACATAACAGGTGCTGTAAATGCCAATACACGTGATTTTCTAGTGGCAACAAAGCTGCTCTCTGACAAAATGATCGACCCATCACTGCTTATATCAGAAGTGGTACCCTTTAAAAATATCGAATATGCATTTGAGCGTGCAATCGACCCTGCAACATACCGTGTCATCGTAAAAATGTAAGCGTTGTGAAAGAAGGACTGATTTATCAAAATACTTAAAGGCTAAACGCAGTAAAGATGCGTTTACCGATATATGTCAAGCCCACATTGGTAAATGGACAGCATATAGTTGCTACATAACAAACTCTGGAATCATAACAAAATTATAAGAAAAGAGGAGAGGTTTTATGTCAAACAATCAAAACGGTAAACTTGGTTTACTCGACAGCTCAACTATTCTCATTGGCGGTATGATAGGAAGCGCAATTTTCTCTCTTTCGGGTATTACAATTCTAAACGCCGGACCTGCTTCAATATTATCTTGGATTGTTGCAGCTGCAATTCTCTTTGCATATGGTCTCCAAACAGCTGAGCTTTCAACAATTTATCCTCATTCAGGCGGTATATTTGTATTCCCGGCAAAATCACTGGGCAGCAATGAAAAGCAAGGTCGTCTCTGGGGTTGGATTTCGACCTGGGCATACCTCTTCGGCTGCTGGGCTGGCGCTGCTTTTTCGGCAATCTATGTCAGCATTTATCTCGGTGTTGGTTTTCCGGTTTTCGGCAATTACCAGGTTCCCATTGCAATTGCAGCAGTTGTTATTTGCGGTCTCTTAAATATTGTTAAATTTGCTGTTACTGGTAAGGCCAATACATTACTGACATTTGGCCTTGCGGGCACAATGATACTATTTATCATCGTTGCGCTGTTTAGCGGACAATGGGATGCAAGTATGTTAACTCCATTCTTCTCTCAAGGTGCTGAAGGTACATGGGGCTTCATGGGCGCAATTCCGATTGCAATGGTTGCTTACGGTTCAATCGTAGCGGTTGCATTCATGGTAGGAGAGATTAAAGACCCCAGTAAGACAGTACCAAAGGCTATGTCTATTGCTATGCTCGTTGTAGTTACGCTGTATGTTTTGGTTATGATTACAGTATTAGGTCTTGTTTCATCCGAATTCTTGCAAAGTAATCCGGGCATGGCTTACATTCCGCTGTATGCAGCAGCATTCACAAAGCTGGCTGCTATTCCATGGCTGACAAAGCTGATCTCCATTTCAGCAGTTCTGGCTCTTATAACAACAATCCTTGTAGTTATGGCGCTGGCAGCACGTGCACTGCAGGCTTCTGCCATAAGCGGCATTTTGCCAAATTTCCTGGCTAAGAATAATGAAAAAACAGGAGTTCCATTAAACGCACAAATAGTTGTTATGCTCATTGTTGGTGCGATTGCTGCTTTCCCTAAGCTTACAAATCTGATTGTAAACCTTGGCTCACTTTGCAACGCAATCGTTGTTGCTATAGTTTGCCTGACAATCATTGCAGCTCGTAAGAAAAACCCATCTGTTCAAAATAGCTTTAAGGCACCTGGAGGAGATGTTCTTCCGATTTTAACCTTTATCGTCATCATCGCTGCTTACATCCCAGGTATTATGAGTGGCGGTTGGCAGCTATGGGCATGGACCGCCGGTTACTTCTTAGTTGGTATGGTCCTTTACTCCATGGGCACGAAGAAGCTTGATGCAGGTAATAACCTCTAAATATAAATTGTCCATCAACGATCCCCTAAATAGAACTCTTTCATTCCGCCATGCGGGTAAACTGCATGGCGGAATGACTAAATACGGGAAAGGAGTTGATCTATTGTGAGGTATTTTAACGGAATTAATTTTAATATGAGCAACACTTGTGTTGCCTTTGGAAGCTTTGACGGTATACATATCGGTCACCGTGCCGTTATCAATAAATTACTTGATATATCAAGGCAAGGACTTACTTCGGTTATTCTGAGCTATGAATATGATGAAGCACTGCTAAGTGGGAAAAAAATTCTTTCCACCGAGGCAGAAAAACAATATCTGTTGAGTAAAAATGGTCCGCAAGTGATGATCTCATATAAACTTGATGAGCAAAACAAGGACACTTCCTCGGAGCGCTTTATCAAAGAGATTTTGGTGGATCAATTGGACGCAAAGGTCATTGTGGCAGGCACAGAGGATTGCAGCATCAATACGCTGCGAGGGTGTGCGCAAAAATATGGCTATACACTTGTGGAATGCAGTACGGTACTGGCAGATGGAGAGCCTATTACATCAGAACGTATTGTAAATGAACTTGCAGAGGGCACTCTCCAAAAGGCAAATGAGCTGCTGGGACATCCGTACCTGCTTATGGGCAAGGTTATGCATGGCAAAGCCCTTGGCAGAACAGTCGGTATGCCTACAGCCAATCTTAGCTTCAGCCCATATAAGCAGCTGCCTGCATATGGCGTTTATGGAACACTTTCGGAAGTTAATAAAAAAAATGTTAAGGGCCTTACCAATATTGGTCAACGTCCATCCGTTGACAATTATAATTATGTCACCATCGAGACTTTTCTGCTGGATTACTCAGGTGATTTATACGACAAGACAATCGCACTTGAAATTCATGTATATATCAGAGGCGTGAAAAAATTCAACAATATTGCCGAGGTAAAGTCACAGGTCAATATGGATGTCGAATCAATCAGGGACTACCTCAATCAAATTTTAAAATCCTTGTCAACAGGATGTTTATAATAAAGTGCAACAGACTACAACCCATTTATCTTAATGGACAATATCAATGTAAGGATTATTATAATTAAATTTTAAATAAGTATTCAGCTTGAATGAGTATCTGTAGAAGGAGGGAGTACGGTTTGAATCCATTACTGTTTGTAAAAAAGGAGCCCTACAAGTTATATATAAACGGCGAGTTTGTAGTCTCTGAATCAGGGAGAACCTTTGATGTTATCAACCCGGTGGATAATCAACCATTTGCGGCAGCCTATAAAGGCGGAGCTAAAGATGCAAAAAAAGCAATACTAGCTGCACGGCATGCATACGATGAAGGGCCTTGGAGTAAGATGTCAGCGAAAGAAAGAAGCAAGCTTCTTATTAAAGCAGGTCAAATACTTGCAAAAAGAGTGGAGGAGTTTGCCGCAATCGAGACGCTGGAATGTGGGAAGCTTTATATGAGCGCATTGTATTACGAAGCACAGATGAGTGTAGATGCCTTTGAATACTTTGCAGGCAAAGCTCGTTGCCTTGAAGGAAAGGTTGTTCCCTGTGAAGGGGGGCACCTGAACTATGTGCTTTGGCAGCCTTGTGGAGTAGTGGGTGAGATCCTTCCGTGGAATGGACCATTTATGATGGGCTGTCAAAAAATATGCGCAATACTTGCAGCAGGTAATACAGTGATTATCAAGCCATCCTCCTGGGCTTCTCTAAGCATGCTGCTGCTTGCAGAGGTGTTCCACGAAGCCGGTTTCCCCGCGGGTGTTGTAAATGTTGTTACAGGTTCTGGAGATGAAGTCGGAGATGAGCTTGTGAGGAGCCCCCTGGTTGATATGGTGTCCATGACGGGTGGGACAGAGGTAGGTAAGCATATTATCGGCAGATCAAAAGATACAGTAAAGGACATCGCATTGGAACTGGGAGGTAAAAGTCCCAACATCGTTTTTGATGATGTCAATGTGGATGAGGTTGTCAAATGGACGAGATTTGGCTTTACACTGAACGCTGGACAGGTCTGTGTATCCGGCACGAGATTGATACTGCACAAGAATATTTATGAAGAATTTATACTCAAGTTAAAGGCAGAATGTGAAATGCTGGTGCCCGGCAGTGGGTTTGATTATGAAAAGGGTGTGAATTTCAACACCTTAATCTCAAAAGAGCATGCAAGAAATGTATGGGATTATATTGAAAGAGGAAAGTCGGAGGGGGCAAGGGTGATTACGGGTGCGAAGCCATATGCCGATCCTGAGCTTTCAAAAGGCAATTTTGTCCCACCGACAATCTTTGCGGATGTAACACCGGATATGGCAATATTTCAGGAAGAGATATTCGGTCCTGTGCTGTGTATCATCCCCTTCGAAACGGAGGAAGAAGCAATTGAAATTGCCAATGCAACGAAATACGGACTGGCTGGCGCGGTATTCACAACGAACGTCAAACGTGCTCTAAGAGTTGCGGAGAAGATAAAAGGCGGACAAATCTATGTTAATACATATTTCAGCAAGGGTATGATAGAGTCACCCGGTACAGGCTGGAAGGAAAGTGGAATCGGAATAGCCGGCATACAAAAGTACATGGTGTCAAAAACCATCTTTGTTGATATGGTAGATGGCAGCATACCGCAGGTATAAGCTTATCTCAATCTAAGGAGTAGAAAAAGTGATTGAAAGGAGGGGTCTTTTTGGCTGTTCTCAAAGCAGTACATTATATTAATCAATTCTATGCAGGTCTTGGCGGAGAAGCAATGGCAGATATAGGCTTGCACATTCTGGAGGAAAAGAAAGGACCTGCAATAGGACTGGAGAAGCTCTGGAATGGGGAGATGGAAGTAGTAAAAATTATCGTTTGCGGAGACAATTTCATCAATAATGATGATAACTTCCTAAATATCATCCCTGATATCAAAGAGATTATAAATCAAGAAAAACCCGATGTGTTTATAGCAGGACCGGCATTTAACGCTGGCCGTTACGGGGTCGCTTGTGCAAAGCTGTGTGACTATGTAAGGAAGGAACTTGGCATACCCAGTGTAACAGCCATGTGGCATGAGAATCCAGCGGTAGACATGTATGTTAAAGATAACTATATAGTATCCACAAGTGAAACAGCTGTAGGCATGACAAAATCCCTGCCTATGCTGGCAAAGCTTTCTTTGAAGCTTGCAAAGAAAGAGTCTGTAGGTCCATCGAGATTTGAAGGATATTTGAGGACTGGACATAGATACAACGAATACCACGAAAAAACAGGAGCGGAAAGGGTAGTCGATTTACTGCTTAACAAGCTCAATAATAAGCCATACAAGACCGAGATACCTCTGAGGGGATTTGAGACTGTAACACCTGCATCAAAGGCAACAGCACTCAAGGATGCAACAATTGCGTTGGTCACAACAGGGGGGCTTGTGCCGATGGGTAACCCTGATAAAATAAAGCAGGCTTTTGCAGTTACCTATGGCAAGTATGATATCGAAGGAGTGGACTCTTTAAACAAGGGGATATACGAATCCATTCACGGAGGGTATGATACCACTTTTGCCACCAATGATCCCCATCGTCTTATCCCCTTGGATGAGATGCGAATGCTGGAGAAGGAGGGATTAATAGGCGGTATATATAAGTATTTCTTTTCAACCTGCGGTGTAGGAACCAATATTGAAAGCAGTAAGGACATGGGAAGAAGAATCGCAGCTGACCTGAAAAATGCAGGTGTAAGTGCCGCTATCCTGACATCCACCTGAGGTACTTGTACACGTTGCTGTGCAACGATATCGAAAGAAATGGATAGAGCGGGACTCCCCAATGCGCATATAACAGCCTTTACATCAATAGCCTTTCATGTTGGAGCAAATAGAATTGTTTTCGGTGGCGATTTTACGAGCCCCGCAGGGAATCCCGATCTTCCTCTGGAAAGAGAAAAGGCATATAGACGCAAAATATTGCTGAAGGCACTGGATGCAATAACGCAGGATGTATCAAGCCCTACGATATTCGCAGTTGATGAAAGCAGGGAGGGGTAGGAAAGTGAAGTTGACAAGACAATATTTTAATATAAAGGATGTATTATGGGGTGACACAACATCCTTGTCAGACGGTGTTCTGACTTTATGCAGAGAGGATATGAAGGCGGAGGTCACGACACTTTTCAAGGCTGTTGAGGATGTTGACTTTGAAATTGTAAAGCCGGGAGAAAACACCCGTATTATCCATCTGCTGGATACCCTTCAGCCTATGTATAAGGTAAGGGGCAACGGGATGCAGTATTCGGGATTTTTCGGAAGTCCGATTACAGTTGGGGAGGGTGTAACAAACCTGCTGACAGGGATTACTGTCATGGAAAGTGCAGCATTGCCATGGGAAGAGTCAAGTGCAAGCAGCGGTTTGCTTTATCCTCGGGATGCCATCATGGATATGGCAGGACCGATTGCTGACTTTACTCCCTTTAAAGATACCTTAAACCTTGTTATTTTATATAAGCTGGCAGAGAACAAATCATCTATAGAGTATGATAATGATATACGTCTTATTGCAATTAAGATTTCCACATATATTGCTTCACTGACAAAGGAGTTGGTACCGGATGAAAGCATCTGCTACACCATTGACGAGATCAATCCTGAGCTGCCTAATGTTGTGCTGGTATGGCAGTGCCAGAATCAAGGACCCTATGCAAATACGTTTTTGTATGGTCAAAGCATTGACAATCTTGTACCTACGCTGCTGCATCCCAATGAGCTGTTGGATGGCTGCGTAGTAAGCGGCAACTATGTATGGCCTGCCTTTAAGGTGCCTACCTATCTGCATGCCAATCATCCCATTGTGATGGAATTATATAAAAACCATGGAAAAACCTTGAATTTCAGAGGCATAATATTCTGTCGCAGTCACAATCCAAGCACCTGGCACAAGGAGCGGTGTGCAAACTTCAATGTAAAACTGGCAAGATATCTGAATGCCAAGGGAATTATCATGGCATGGGAAGGCGGGGGCAATGCGGCTGTTGATGGTATGCTCACTATACAATGTGCTGAGAAAAATGGTATCAAAGCGTCTACAATAACCTTTGAATTTGGCGGAATTGATGGTACCGAAGGCATACTCTTGGTGGATGATGTTCCAGAAGCGGATGCCATAATAAGCGGTGGTTCTATTGAAAAGCATTATAAGCTGCCTGAGGTTGTAAGAGTGGTTGGAGGGGATGTTCTAAGGTTAAACAAGGAGTCTGGCGGGTATTTTCCACCCTCTGATAAGGCGATTGAGTTTGAGAATACCACGCATCTCTACTTGGCTGGAAACCAAACGGGACACAGCAGACTTTTTGCTGAAGCGTACTGATGTATATATGGTGCCAGGCACCAGGATATCAGGATTTGAGCTATAAATAATATCCCGTGTCATAAGAGGCAGTACACTAGAGGAGTTCGAAACTAAGCTCATGGGACAACTCAATAGGAGATAATTACAACACACCTCTCGGTCTTATATGAATATAATTTTCAAATAGGAAGGAAATCATGGCTGCATAAAGAAGATAATATAGTAAAGTCATGGTGATGAGAGGTGAATATAAATGAAAATCAAATTAGGTATTATTGGTTCCATAGAGACTATTGATAAAATTAAGAGCGTTCTTGAAGAGTTTAAAGATAAAATTGAAGTATATATATATTGTTATCATCACAAAAAAGAGACCATTGAAATGTTGGAAGAATGTCAGAGAAAATCTGATGTAATTTTGTTTTCTGGTCAAGTACCATATTCTGTGGCACTTCAAGATCACAGTATAAAACAACCAACGGTTTTTATTCCTAGGACAGGAACCAGCGTATATAGAGCCTTTTGGCAGATGAAGATGGACGGCATTGATATTAGCAGGGTCAGCTTTGATACCATTGAGCAGCAAGCGATTGAAGAGGTAGTAAAAGAGCTAGATATAACGCTTGACAATATGTACGTAAAATCCTATCAGGGAGATATTGACTATAATGAACTGACAGATTTTCATTATAAGCTATGGCAAGAAGGAAAGATAAATGCAGCAGCTACTTGCCTAAGTACTACTTACAGAAATTTAAAGGATCTAGGAGTACCCGTTTTTAGGTTATATCCAACTAGGTCTTTGATTAGGGAGTATATTAACAAGGCAATCTATAAGGGCAATGTAGAAAAGATCAAAGCTACTCAGATAGCCGTGCAAATCGTTAAAATTAAAAATCAGAATAGAAGTATTTCTACAGAGTATGAATTTCTTAAGATTAAAAACAAGATGGAGGAAGGACTTATTTGCTATGCACAGGAGAACTTTGGATCCATCTTTCCCTTTGGAAGAGATGAATATTTGATTTTTATGACCAGAGGGACTATTGATGTATATAGCACAAGCTTTAAACTGCCCCGTTATATTGATGCAGATTCAGCATTGCAGGTTGAACTGGCTTCCGGAATTGGATTTGGAGATTCAGTACATGAAGCGGAGGTAAATGCAAGAAATGCATTGGAGTATGCTTTGAAGGAAAATAAAAATTGTTGTTATTTATTGGATGAAAAAGGTTTAATTCTCGGTCCTATATTTGAGGAAGACAGCAATCCGCTTTCTTATGATTTGCTTGTAGCTAATAATGATGTGCTTGAGATGGCGAGAAAAATACAAATTAGTCCTAGCTATGTATCAAAAATTAAGTCTATTTTATTAAGAATGAATAAAAGCTTCATTGAAGCTGAAGAATTGGCTAATTATTTGGGGATCAGCGTAAGAAGTGCAAGAAGAATATTAAAGCAAATCGCAGATGCCGGGTACGGAAGCGTTACTGCCAGTGAAAGCAGAGCTGGTATTGGGAGGCCAAGACAAATATATGAAATTAATCTATAGGCCTGGAAGGATATAAAAAACCCTCCAGGTTTTTTCTTGTAAAAAAATATTTTCTATTTGAAGGAATATTTGGAAAAAGGGCGAATATAAGTTAATAAGGGTCATGACCGAAATAAGACTGAAAGGGTGTTTAGTATGATACAAATATCAAACAAACCAAAAAGTGTGTTCCGAAGATTTTTGGACTGGGTAGAAAGGGTAGGCAATAAGCTTCCACACCCCTTTACCATGTTCATAATGCTAGCTGTGATAACAATGGTTCTTTCAGCAATTTTTTCATTTTTCAACATAAAAGTAATTCATCCGGGAACCCAGGAAGCGGTTGTTGTAAGAAGTCTTTTCGCTAAAGAAGGTATTCTTTGGATTATTGACAGTTTCTTAAAGAACTTCATAGGGTTTACACCATTGGGCTTGGTTTTAGTAATGACATTTGGTATAGGGTTGGCAGAGGAGGTTGGGTTTGTCTTTACTTCCTTAAGAAAACTGGTAATGGGTGTACCAAAGACATTAATTACTGCCACAGTAATATTTGCAGGTATTATGGGTAATCTTGCTTCAGATGCAGCCTTTGTTGTAATACCACCTTTAGCAGCAATTATTTTTCTAGCGGTAAAAAGACATCCTCTTGCAGGATTAGCGGCAGGCTTTGCCGGTGTTGGTGCTGGTTTTACAGCTAACCTGATGGTAGCAGGAACAGATGCACTGCTGGCAGGCATAACCAATGAGGCGGCGAAGTCTATTGGTATTCAAAGTGCAGTAACACCGGTTTCAAACTGGTATTTCCTAATTGCATCAACATTTATACTAACTTTTGTCGGTGCTTGGATAACAGATAAGATTGTTGAGCCAAGATTAGGAAAATATATGGGCAATACAGAGAAAGAACTGGAAGCTTTAACGCCTTTAGAGAATAAAGGTCTTAGAAATGCAGGTATAGCAGCTTTGATATATGTTGGAATTATACTTGTTGGACTTGTTCCAAAGACAGGTATATTAAGACATGCAGAAAAGCATACCATTATTCCCTCACCGTTTTTAAGTGGTATTATTCCGATTTTAATGATGCTGTTCTTTGTAGTAGCATTGGCTTATGGCATCACTGTAAAGGCAATAAAAAGTGAAAAAGATATTCCTAGAATGCTTGGTAATGTTATGAAGGGCATGTCAGGATATGTTGTACTGGTATTTGCTGCTTCGCAATTTATAGCGTTTTTTAACTGGAGCAATATGGGCACTGTATTGGCTGTCAATGGCTCTAGTTTCTTAAAAAGTGTTGGATTTACTGGAATTCCTCTTATGATAGGCTTTATTTTCATCACTACCTTAGTCAATCTTTTTATCGGTAGTGGATCAGCAAAATGGGCATTGTTGGCACCAATTTTTGTACCAATGCTCTCATTAATGAATTTCTCACCAGCATTTATACAATTGGCTTATAGAATCGGTGACTCAGCTACTAATCCAATGTCACCTTTATTCCCATATTTCCCGGTAATTCTTGCTTTTGCACAGGAATATGACGAAAATGCAGGAGTTGGTACACTATTGTCCCTAATGATACCATATAGTTTGATTTTCTTAGCAATTTGGATAGTTCAATTGGTAATTTGGATGGTGTTCAATCTTCCTATTGGACCTGACGCAGTGGTGTATTTGCTGAAGTAATTAAGGAGGCCATTTCTAATGAATATAGTTAAGAAACTAATTGAGGATACATATCCTAAGGTAGTTGCATGGAGACGGGACTTTCATATGTATCCAGAAATCAGTGGAGCAGAAGAGCGTACGGCAGAGAAAATAGCAGAGATTCTGGGACAATTACCGATAGAGGTGCAGCATAACGTTGGAGGGCATGGAGTTGTGGGGGTGCTGCGCGGCTCAAAGCCCGGTAAGACAATTGCTTTGCGTGCCGATATTGATGCTCTTCCAATACAAGAACAGAATGATTTTGACTTTGCTTCAAGGTATAAAGGGAAAATGCATGCATGCGGGCATGATGGTCATACAGCAATTTTACTTGGCGCGGCAGTGATTTTATCTTCTTTGAAGGATGAGATTGCGGGAAATATAAAGTTTATATTTCAACCGGCTGAGGAGCAGGCGCCAATTGGGGGAGCAAAACCCATGATAGAGGATGGCGTGCTGGAGAACCCTCATGTTGATGCTATACTGGGACTACATATATGGCCAGCTTTACCGAAGGGGAAGGTTGGAATTAAGAATAATGCCCTCATGGCATCCTCAGACCCCTTTATAATAGAGGTCTTTGGCAAAAACGGTCATGCATCTTCACCACATGAAGCTATTGATGCTTTAGTGGCAAGCTGTCAGATTGTAAATATGCTGCAAACCATTGTCAGTAGAAGCATTAATCCACAAGAAGCGGCTGTTGTAACGATTGGAAAGATGCAAAGCGGCACGAAATACAATGTAGTAGCAGATTATGCTAAGCTTGAAGGAACCGTAAGAACTTTAGATCCAAAAACTCAGCTGATGGTAGAAAAAAGAGTTCGTGAAATCGTCAACGGAGTATGTCAAGCTACAGGAACCATTGCGGAGATCAATTATTCACATGGATATCCCGCCCTGATAAATGACAAGAACATGGCAAATCTTATTAGGGAAGTAGGGCGCAAGATTCTTCCGCAGGAGGCAATGATAGAAATTGACAAGCCAGCAATGGGCGGAGAGGATTTTGCAAATTATCTTCAACGGATACCCGGTGCCTTTTTCTGGCTAGGCTCAGGACAAGAGGATTCTTATCCGATCCACCATCCTAAATTTGATTTTGACGAGAATATTATGAAGACCGGTATTGAAATGTTGATTCATTCAGCATTTCAATACCTAGAGAAAGGAACCGACCATGAATAGTCCGATGCTACAAAAACTGGTGGAGCTCAGGAGAGAATTTCACAAGTGTGCAGAATCTGGATGGCTGGAGTTTGAAACTACAATTAAAATTATTACATATCTAGACAAGCTTGGACTAGAAGTCAGGTATGGCAAAACTATACACGGCAAAAGGCAGGGGCTGCCCTCACAAGAAAAAATGGATGCACACAAAAAATTAAAAGAACATTTAAAATGTGATTTTGATGTAGAAGAAATATTTCAAGGGTATACAGGAGCTATTGGAATTCTTGACACAAAAACGCCGGGACCGACAATAGCTTTACGCTTTGACATTGATGCAAATGATATTATGGAGGCACAGGAAAACCATAGGCCGGCTAAAGAAGGCTTTTCTTCAGAGCATAAAAATATGATGCATGCCTGTGGTCATGATGGACATATTGCAATTGGCTTAGCAACAGCACAATATATAGTCTCCAGAAAAAATGATTTAAAAGGAAAAGTAATATTTATTTTTCAACCGGCTGAAGAAGGGGTCAGAGGAGCCAAAAGCATAGTTCAAAGTGGAATACTGGATCGTGTAAACTATATATTATCAGGGCATATCGGCTTTATGGGTAAGGAAAATGAGATAATATGCGGCGTTGGCGGGTTTTTAGCTACCAGTAAGCTGGATGTTTATTTTAAAGGTCAGTCAGCCCATGCCGGTGCTTATCCTGAGAAGGGTAGGAACGCTTTACTGGCTGCAGCCAATTGCACTATTAATCTCCACACGCTTACTCAATACAGCGGCGGTATGAGTAGAATGAATGTAGGAACTTTTCATGCGGGTACCGCTAGGAATGCTGTACCGGCAGAGGCAAAAATTGAGCTGGAGCTTCGAGGAGAAACGCAGGATATAAATGAAGATTTACGTAGCAGGGTAGAAGGAATGATAGAAGCAAGTGCTAAGATGTATGGTGTAAGCTGCGAAATTGTAGAAATGGGCAGTGCGCCGGCATATAAATATGAAAAAAATGATTTTAGCACTTACGTAGTGAAGTTATTAGAAGCGCAGGGTTTCAGCGTATCAGAAGGTGCTTCTATGGGGGCTTCTGAAGATGTTACTTATCTGTTTCAAGAGGTTGAGAAAAACGGAGGAAAAGCATTATATCTCATATTTGGCACAGCGCTTAGTGCGCCTCACCATCATCCAAGCTTTGACTTTAGTGAAGAAGTGTTGGAAGCTAGTGTGAGATGCTATTCGAAGATTCTCCTAAACCTCCTTATGAAGCAGGAAGCAGCAGTATCTAAATAAAACTAAGTAAAATCCTGATATTCTGGTGCCTGGCACCAGAATATCAGGATTTGAGCAATAAAATAAAACTGACTAAGAATAGCAATTCTTAGTCAGTTTTATTTATGCTTTCAATTTTAATTGACTTTGGAACAAATAACCTTTTTATCAGTCAAAGTATATAAAGAGGGAAGTATACAATGAATTTTGTATTCTCTGGATAATTTGCATAGTAGAAAATGAAGATATATTTTAGTATGCTAACAAAATAAATGATTAAAGGAGATATTTATATGAAAAAAACAATATTGGTATTTGTGCTCGTTGCAACAATCATTTTTACAAATACACTGCTATACGCTGCAGATATGAAATTCACAGACATAACCAATCACTGGGCTGAGGAAGCAATAAACAACGTTGTTGACAAAGAAGCTTTTGCAGGAAAAGTAGGTGAGTTCCTTCCAAACAAAGCAATTACCAGAAGTGAATTCGTGCTTATGCTGCATAAGGCATTGGAACTTAACATAGCTTATTTCAAAGCACCAGATATTGGGGAATACTTTGATGATGTCAAAAATGAAGACATATATGCTTCTGCATTGTATGATTTGGTTACTGCCAATATTATCGATGTAAAGGGTCATTTCAATCCTAACAGCACGCTTCCTAGAGAAGAAATGGTGCATTATATCATGAACGCCTACAGATATAAAATGGGTGACAACTATAGAATGATAAAAATTGTGGTTCAGCCCTTTGCTGACGATAAGGAGATCACCTCTTGCTATAATGGCGTAGTTGTAAGAGCAGAAAATATGGGTATTATAAAAAGACCTGCAAACAATCTATTCTATCCAAAACATGATAGTACTAGAGCACAGGCAGCCACTGTAATTGATAGGCTGTTAAGACAATTGGAAAAAGAGAATTTACAGGTAAAAGTCACCCCAAGTGTAGAATTAAAAGACGATTTGCTGAAAATGAAATTAACCATCACTAATAATTTGAAAACTCAACTCGTGATTAAGCATAGCTCAGGACAGAAGGCTGATTTTTCATTGCTTGATGCCGATAAGAATGTACTATATACTTGGTCTGCAGATAAGCTATTCATCATGGCTTTAACAGAGACAGTCATAGAACCGGGACAATCAATAGAATTAAGTGGTGATGTTGAAAAAGCCATATTGGATAATCTCAATGAAAAAGCTGTATATATGAAGGCTTATATAGTTGGTGAATCAAGTGATTTTATCATAAATCCTGATGGATATGAAATTGAATTAAAATAATATAGTATAAAGAATCGACGGTTTCCTTTCCAAATTGTATAAAATTCTATTACAAAAGACTGTGATTGATAAAATCACAGTCTTTTATGTATATATTCCAATCATAACTGTATGCTATTTGTTCCTACGGGGTATTATATATATGCGATTGGTAATAAAGAATTCTTTTTACTGATATGTAAAATAATGGACGAGAAGGTTGTAAATATGTATACAGGACAGAAAGTTAGACTGCGAGCATATCGTAAAGAGGATATTCCATTGAGATTAAGCTATATAAATGATGCAGAAATAGCAAGTCACCTTACCGATGATATACCTTTTCCGATAACACAGTATGAAGAAGAAAAGTGGCTTGAAGCAATTTCATCCAACACAGATATATATAAGTTTGCTATAGAAACCAAGGATGATCAACGGTTTATTGGTGGCTGCAGCATTAACGATGTAGATTGGAAAAATAGTGTTGCTACCATTGGCATTTTTATTGGCAATAGAGATTATTGGAGGAATGGGTATGGCAGTGATGCATTGAATATACTTGTTTCTTTTATATTTAATCAAATGAACATAAATAAGGTTAGATTAACTTGCTATTCCTTTAATCAACGGGCACTAAAAAGCTTTGAAAAATATGGTTTTGTAGTTGAAGGCGTACTAAGAAAAGAGATATTTAAGGATGGGTGCTATTATGATAAGGTTGCTATGGGAATTTTGAGGGAGGAATTTCTTCAGAAAAGGCAATCAAAAGAAGAATGAAACTGAATAGTTGAAATAAAGAACCGCATTTAACTTACAATGCTAAATGCGGTTCTTTTATTTTTTCAGCCATCTATATAAGGTGGCTAAACTAATACCTAAATGATCAGCAGCAGCTTGCTTGCCGGTAGTGGTCCATCCGAACTTATTAATGGCACTTATGATTTCATTCATTTCTACAGCTCTTATGGTGTCGTTTATTTTTTGGGGATTTTCAATTTTAGTGTTAGTTGATTCAATAGATGCTTTAATACGAGTGGGAAGACTGTTGAGCGTAACAAAATTGGTGGTTTCAACATTAACTGCATATTCAATGGAGTTTTCCAATTCTCTGATATTTCCTGGCCAACTGTAGTTTCTAAGAGCTTCTATGGTTTCGTGAGAAATGTCGGTGATATCTTTACCCATACGAATAGCATATTTGTTAATAAAATGCTTGCTTATGCTATAGATGTCATCCCGTCTTTCACGCAAGGGCGGCAATACTATTGGTATTACATTAATGCGATAATATAGATCTTCTCTGAATTCTTTGTTCTCAATCATTGATTCCAAGTCTCTATGAGTAGCTGCAATGATGCGGACATCGATAGGTATTGTTTTAGTACCTCCGACACGTTCTATGGTTCTTTCTTGCAGCATCCTTAAGAATTTAGACTGTAGAAATAAGGGGATATCTCCGACTTCATCCAAAAACAATGTTCCACCTGCAGCTAATTCACATTTACCAGGTTTTCCGCCACGTCTTGCCCCTGTAAATGCCCCTTCAACATAACCAAAAAGCTCACTTTCCAGCAAGGGTTCGGGAATAGCAGCACAGTTAACGGCAATGAATGGACCATTGGAGCGAAGACTTTCATTGTGTATTGCCCGGGCAAAGAGTTCCTTTCCAGTACCGCTCTCGCCTCGGATTAATACTGTCGAATCACTTATCGATACTCTTTTTGATAATTCAGTAATCGACTTAATGGTAGTGCTCTGGCCGATAATATTGTCAAAGGTGATGGGCTGTGTACCGGACAATGTGAAATTATGAGCCAGTGATGTGATTTCCTTTGCGCTTTTAAAGGATAAAACAGCACCTCCAAATAATGTATGACGATTTACCGGATGTGAGGTTAAGAAAACATATATCTTTTTATTATCTATTGTAATGCCAACTTGCTTGTCAACAAAATGTCTATTTTCCTTAATAATTTCATCAAGTACTGAATTAGGTAATAACTGCTCTATGTTCTTTCCTATATATTGCTCACTTCGAATATGTAAGAGAACCGATGCAGAATGATTGACCTGCTCAATGATTCCATGGCGATCGATCGCAATTACTCCATCATGGACAGCATTTAAAATTGCAATGTTTTTCTCCAAAGAGTTCTCTAATTTCATTGCAGATTGCTCTGCTTCTAATTTACCTGATATGAGTTCACTGAGCTGTTCTACAAATTGGAAGAATCTTGTGTTATTTAAAATGTGGTTTTTTTGTTCCAGGTTAAATGCAACGATTGCCAGCCCGCCAACAACCTTATTCTCAACCTTAAGTGGTGCATATATTGCAGTAGTTTTTTTGCAATGACTTTTGTTCAGACATTCAATACACACGAGGTCCTTGCGAGGATCTTTAATTAAGACACTTTTATCCTTTTCCATGACATATCGAAATACGTTTGGATTTTCTACGGTCTTTCCAATATTATCTCTGTAGCCATGTGTTCCCGCTACCCGTACATAGTTTCTATCAACGATAGTAATGGCTAAGTCAAAAAGGTCAGAAGTAATTTCTGAAACGTTTTGTATATAACCTGCAAATTTAGAAATATCCATCATTTTATACCTCCATTTGTGAAAAATTGGCAATAGTGAGAAAAATATTGTCAATGCCATTGCTATTCGACAGAATATTTAGATATCCTTTAATAAATTTTGTGAAAAATTGAGAAAAACTTGATAATTTTTCGCAATAGTGAGAAAAAAACACTGTTAATAACTGTTACTCAAGGAAGTTACACCTAAAAAGCAAATTACAGTTTAAAATAAATTGGCTATGATAAAAAGAAAAAAATAAATAAGGATCTGCTGATACCAAGGGTTTCTTGCATATGGATTGGAATTACTTTATGCCTTTGCATGTATAATATTTAAAATTTATTACACTTTGGCACGTTGTTTGCGTTAATAATAAATCGAGTTTGAGAATTATTATAGAATTATTCTTTGTAAAGCAGTGGCTATACTTAGAAGCATACGATTTTGTTAAATCTTTAGAATGATCACTGAAAGAAAGGAAGGTTAAAGTATGGCAAAGATAACAGAAGAATTAGCCAAGGCACTCCATGCTAAAGGTGTACGATATGCATTTGGTATTCCAGGAGGCCCTTCCATACCTTATATGGAAGCTATGAAAAATCAAGGGATTGAGTTTGTTACAGTTGCTAATGAACAAAGCGCAGGAATGATGGCAGATGTATTTGGACGTTTAACCGGTATACCCGGTGTATGTCACGCCACATTTGGACCCGGTGCAACGAATTTATCAACCGGTGTAGGTGGAGCTTTATTAGACAGATCGCCGCTGCTAGCTTTTACTACTGAAGTAAAAGATGAGGAATTAGGTAGAAGAATTCAAATGAATGTCGATCACCAAGCTTTGTTTAAGCCCATAACAAAATGGACAACAAGATTATCGAAGGATAATTTTCAATACAGTATTTCTAATGCTTTTAAAATAGCTACATCTGAAAATCCAGGTCCGGTACATCTTGGTTTACCTGTTGATATTTGTGATTATCAAGTAGACCCGGTTCATATGGAAGCTTCGGAGAAAGAGCCGATACCATTTCCGGAACAGTCTTTGTTGGATGAGGCGAAGAGAATATTAGAAAATGCAAAAAAACCTATTATAGCAATTGGTCTTACGGCGGCTAGACATGGGCTTCATCACTCTATAAGAAAGCTTATTAATAAAAATAACATTCCTGTAGTCGTTACGCCTATGGCCAAAGGTATTATTACTGAAAATCATCCTTGTTACGCAGGCGTGCTTTTCCATGCTAAAAGTGATTGTGTAGCAACAATATATAGAGATGCAGATTTAATTATTGGCATAGGCTATGATTCTATTGAATTTAACTACGAAGCATGGATGCCTCATGTACCATTAATTCATATAGATACGGAGCCTGTAGACATTACTTCGGAATATGATGTAGCTGTCGAAATAATCGGACGCTTAGATTATTCTCTATCTTACTTGATTTCCTTAAATCTCCCAAAATATGATTGGGATTTAAGCAAAGTAGAGGACAATAGATTAAAAATGTTTGAAGCACTGGCACCTAGGACAAAAACCTTCAATTCCTCTGATGCCATAAGTGTTTTACGCACCGTACTGCCTGGTGATGGAATACTGACAAGTGATGTAGGAGCGCACCTTCATTTATTAGGTCAATTGTGGAACATGGATGGGTCTGGAGATCTAATAATGACAAATGGTTGGTCTACCATGGGCTTTGGGATTCCATCTGCAATTGGAGCTAAATTATGTCAGCCATCGAGAATGGTTGCCTGTGTAACTGGTGATGGCGGATTCTTGATGAATTGTGGCGAGTTATTGATGGCGAGAAGACTGGGAATCAATGTAGTGATTATCGTGCTTGTTGACAGAAACTATAGCTTGATTAAGGTTAAGCAAGGTTGGAAGGATTTAGCGGCTTATGCAACAGAAGTACATGAAGGGGAATACTTCGACGCAAATAAATTCCTAGGAGTCCCAATACTTACTG
The DNA here is from genome assembly GCA_029256325.1 of Clostridia bacterium. Taxonomy (GTDB): domain Bacteria; phylum Bacillota; class Clostridia; order Lutisporales; family Lutisporaceae; genus GWB2-37-7. The sequence goes on along the minus strand of JAQSYD010000022.1, from coordinate 3,101 downwards.
CTAGAGATAAGGATGAGATGAAAAAATCCTTGCAACAGGCTTTTGGCGTATCTGGCCCTGTCATTATTGAGGCAATCGTTGACGGAACCATCTATGACAACCTGATAACGCGAAACTATAAATAGGAGGATTAGTACTATGAAAAAATATAATGTTGCAGTAGTTGGAGCTTTAGGAGCCGTTGGCCAAGAAATGATAAAAACTCTTGAACAAAGAAATTTTCCCATAAATCGGCTTAAACCATTGGACATAGCTTCCAATCGTGGCAAGGAAGTAACATATAAGGGAGAAAAAGTTTTAGTTGAAGTTGCAGAAAAAGGTGCATTTGAAGATGTAGATATTGCACTGTTTTCAGCGGGTGGAGATGCAAGCTTAGTATTAGCTCCTATGGCAGCAGCTGAAAAGGCTGTAGTTATCGACAACAGCAGTGCATGGAGAATGGATCCTGAAGTTCCCTTAGTAGTACCAGAGGTGAATCCAGAGGATTTGGATTCACATAAAGGAATCATTGCCAACCCTAACTGCTCAACGATTCAAATGCTGGTAGCTTTAAAGCCGATTCATGATGAATACACAATTAAAAGAATCGTTGTCTCCACATATCAAGCCGTATCTGGAACAGGTCAGAAGGCCATGGATGAGCTTGACCAACAAACGAGGGATTACGTTAGCGGAAAAGAAATGGCAATTAGTATTTATCCTCACCAAATTAGCTTTAATGCTCTTCCCCATATTGATGTTTTCATGGATAACGACTATACAAAAGAAGAAATGAAAATGGTTAATGAAACTAAGAAAATGCTTGATGATAACATAGTAGTTTCAGCAACTGCGGTACGTGTACCCGTTTTCCGTTCTCATTCAGAGTCTATCAATATCGAAACAGAAAAAGAATTCGATGTTGAGAATATCAAGAAGCTATTGAAAGCTGCTCAAGGTATCAAGGTTGTAGATGATCCGGCTACAAATACCTATCCATTGGCTATAGATACAGTTGGCAAAGATGATGTATATGTTGGAAGAATTAGAAAAGATTATTCCATTAAGAATGGCTTAAATATGTGGGTTGTAGCTGATAATTTGCGAAAAGGTGCTGCGCTGAATGCAGTGCAAATTGCAGAGACCATGATTCAGAGAAATCTACTGTAGGAGGTTAACTAAGATGGCCCTTATAGTTCAGAAATTTGGAGGTACCTCCGTAGCAACTCCGGAAGCTCGTGAAGCCCTTCTAAATCAGGTGAGAAAATGTATTGAAGCAGGTAATGATGTGGTGGTGGTGGTCTCGGCAATGGGAAGGTTTGGGGATCCTTATGCCACAGATACACTAATCAGCCTTTTTGAACAGATAGATCCTAAGATTGATTCTAAGAAAAAGGATTTGCTTATGAGCTGTGGGGAAATCATCTCATGCTCATTGGTTTCACATTTACTTGAGGTTAACAATATTCCTTCTATACCGATGGCGGGATTTCAAGCGGGTATATTGACTAATAACAATTTTACCAATAGCGAAATTATAAATATAAACACGACTGCAATTAAGAAGCATCTACAAGATGGAAAAGTTGTGGTTATTGCAGGATTCCAAGGAGCAACAGCGGATGGAGAGATCACTACTCTGGGACGTGGTGGCAGTGATACTGCTGCTGTAGCCATAGGTGCTTATCTAGAGGCTGAAAGAGTTGATATCTTCACAGATGTTCCAGGAATTGCAAAGGTAGATCCAAGAGTTGTGTCTATAGCTCCATATTTAACAGCTATTTCATACGAGGATATGTACGAACTGGCTTATAACGGAGCTAGGGTCATACATCCGAGAGCAGTGAAAACAGCGAAGGACTTCAAAATACCGGTGAGAGTGCGTTCTACTTTTACTGAAGATCTAGGCACACTAATTTCTGAAGAAAGTACAATAGTGGATCACATACTTATAGGTATGGCGCTGGAAAAGGAAGTTGAAATAAGCGATTCAAAAGAACCTATAGGCAAGATATTTATGGCTTTTGACGGGAATAGAAAAGAAGAGATCGAAAAGAAACTTCACAGCTTTACAGAAGAGGCTAATCTCATCTTTCAAAATATTGTATTTAATAATAATCATGTAAGCGTCTTATTACCAACCAGCAGATTAGTTGAAACTGTTAAAAGTTTGTATGCATATTTACACTAAACAATGCTAAAAAATCTAAAAATTATTAAAACACAAAATAAAATATGAGCAATGTTATGAAAAAGAATGGATATTGCTCAATAGGAGGTAGTTGTAGATGATAAAACCCTCGATAAAAATGGATAGTATTCCATTTTCAACAATTCGAAAAATCTTTGGTGAGGTAGAAAAGTTGAGGGCAGAAGGCAAAGAAATCATTAGTCTTGGAATAGGCGAGCCTGACTTCGATACGCCAGTCCATATCATAGAGGCAATGGTTAAAGCTACAAGAGAAGGGGCAACCCATTATACTGCCAATAAGGGTATTGTTGAGCTTCGAAAAGCAATTGTAGAAAAATTAAAGAAGGATAACGATATCCAATATGATATCGAGGAAATTATTTGTACAGTAGGGGTAGCTGAAGGAGTCTATGTAGCATTGAGTGCTTTTCTGGATCCTGGAGACGAAGTACTTGTTCCCGACCCATCCTGGCTTAATTACTCTCATGTACCTAGGCTGAATGATGCAGTACCGGTTTTATATCCCCTGATAGCTGAAAACGATTTTCAGATTGATGTTCAGGAGCTAGAGCAGCGTGTTACTGAAAAAACAAAGATGCTTGTTGTGTTGGATCCAAGCAATCCTACTGGCGGAATACTGAGAAAGAAAGTCTTGGAAGAAGTTGCACAGTTTGCGATAAAGCATAATCTGCTGGTTATTTCAGATGAAATCTATGAAAAGCTCATATACGATGACAATATACACTATAGCATAGCTGCCATACCAGGAATGAGAGAAAGAACAATTGTTCTGAATGGTTTTGCCAAGGCTTACGCTATGACGGGATGGAGGCTGGGCTACATTGCAGCACCTGCAGAGCTGATTTCTCCATTGACGAAGCTGCATTCATATATATTGACTCAAGCTTCAACTATGGTCCAATGGGGCGGA
>JAQSYD010000021.1 GCA_029256325.1 Clostridia bacterium | reverse complement strand
GGATGATATTATGAAGCTATTTGCACCATGGGCGTTGTGGTTTTTGGGCGCTATACCCATAATAATAATGATGTATATATTGAAGCAGAAGTTTGAAGAGCGGGAGATATCCAGTGTATACCTTTGGCAGCAGGTACTTAAGGATATTGAGGTGAACACTCCCTGGCAAAGGCTAAAGAAGAATTTGCTTTTACTGCTTCAGCTTTTAGCTGCTTTTTTGCTTATATTTGCATTGGCAGATCCTTTTGTAAATTTACGGGGTTCAGATTATGCCAACTTGATCGTGGTTATCGATAATACAGGCAGTATGAATGCCTCCTATGACCAAACTACAAGACTTGAAAAAGCGAAGGACTTGGCGGAGGCTTTGGTGAAAAATTCTGCTACCGGTACGCAAATAACATTGATATCAGCAAGCAGCCACCCAAAGGTTGAATTAAACAACACCATAGATAAGCTGGAGGCTGTAAGAAAAATAAAGGCAATTGAAACGACAAATGCCAGCGGCAACGTGAATGATGCAGTATCCATGGTAAAAGCTATGAGCAAGCAAGCCTTGACTTACAAAGCTGTTTTCTATACGGACAGCAACGTGAATTTAGAAGGATTAAATGGTGAGGTTGTCGGTGTAGCAAAGCCTGTGGACAATGTTAGTCTGGATATGCTGACTCACGCCGTCAAGGAGGGCAAGCTGCAGTTGCTTATTCGGGCAACGAATCATGGAAGTACGGATGTTACTAGGGAAATTACTGTTTATGGCAATGAAAAGGTATTGGATATAAAAAATATACAGCTGAAGGCGGGAGAAGTTAAAAGTATATTGACGGAAAGTGATAGCAAGAGTATTAGCTACCTATATGCCGAATTAAGCGAAAATGATGGATTGATAAGCGACAATACTGTATATGATGTAGTGAAACCTTCGCAGCTTCAAAAGGTATTATTGGTTAGCCAAAGCAATCTTTTTATTGAGAAAGCTTTTTCTATTATTGATAATGTCGAGCTTTACAAATCCAATCCAGGAGATGAAATACAGGGAGAATATGATTTGTATATTTATGACGGATCGATACCGGCGAGTCTTCCTCATAAGGGAAGCATCATGCTGATCAATCCGCCAGAAGGAAGCACAATTGCTGAAGTGAACGGAGAGATAGAAGGCGGCACTGTAAGAGCAGTACAGCATAGCTTGACTAAATATCTGGAGGATACCAGCTTTGCTGTATCTAAACTAAAGAAAGTTGAGCTGCCCTATTATGCAGATAAACTGTTGGAGATAGATGGCAGTACGGCAGCTTTTATAGGGCAGATTAAAGAACGCAAGACAGCGGTTATTGCTTTTGATTTGCATAACAGTGACTTTGTACTGACGCCTGAATACCCCATATTTATGCATAATGTAGCAAGCTATTTGATAAATATCGCATCAGGAGAAAAGTCTGTATACAAGAGTGGTGAGTCAGTAGCGATAAATCCTATGCCCGATGCCAAGTCGGCGTTTATAGAAAGTGCGGCAAACAAACATTATGATGTAGAGCTTAAATATCCAATACTTCCTTTTGAGAACACGGAGGAGATTGGAATATATAAGCTGGTACAAAAGCTTGAAAATGAGGATGTTGAATCCATGTTTGCTGTGAACTTCCCATCCGACACAGAATCAAACACGAGAGAGCAGCAGGCTTCTCAAAATGCAGAAATAGAAAACGGCAAAGCTTTCATAACAGGCAGAAGGATCGCAACATGGCTTATGGTTCTTGTGCTGCTGATTGCTGCTGTAGAATGGGTGGTGTATATACGTGGTTATTAATTTTCAGAAGCTGTATATGCTTTCATTGATACCCATAGTTTTGCTGTTTGTTTGGTACACTTCAAAAAAGCTGGGCAATATGTACAGGCTGAGAAAGCAGTTGATAGTCATTTGCAGAACGTTGTTTCTTATACTTATGATATTCGCTTTGTCAGGAATGAATTTAAAATGGAGCGTTGATACAACAACAACCTTATTTGTAATGGATGCCTCCGATAGTATGCAGGGGCAGCGGCAGTATATAGAAGGTTTTGTGAGGGACGCCATAGATAAAAAAAGTGCAAAGGATCAAATAGGAGTTTTATCTTTTGGTGATAATGCTTTGATTGAGAGCTTTGTTGCGAAGGATTCTGTTTTCAACAAAATAGAAAGTGAGCCCAGAGGAATTTACACAAATGTGGAAGAAGCACTGAATACAGCAGTTTCACTAATGCCACAAAACAGCAAAAAAAGAATTGTACTGCTTACTGATGCAGAGGAAAACGCAGGAAATAGTGCCAGATTGGCCAGCACGCTGTTGGAGCAGAATATAGAGCTTAAAATCCATAAGCTGGAGAGGAATATCGACAAAGAAGCGGCTATAGAAAGTGTTACGGTACCACAGCGTTTGAGAATTGGAGAACAGTTTAATATTGTTGTCAATATTAACAGTAAGGTAAAAACGGGTGCCAAGCTTACGTTGATCAGCGGCAGAACTAAGGTAGCAGAACAACGTGTGGAGCTGCAAAAAGGCAGTAACAAATTTGTATTCAGAGATACGGCAGAAATAGGAGGCTTCAAAGGCTACCGTGCAGTGTTGGAGCCAGATATTGATACCGATACCAGGAATAACGAAGCATCTACATTTACGAATGTTCTTGATAAGCCTAGGGTACTTGTATTAGAGGACGTAGCCGGGGAAGCGGACGAGGTAGAAAAGATACTGCGCGCTTCGAACATAGAATATGACAAGGTTGAAGCATTTTATGCCCCCAGCACCCTAGAGGAGCTTTCGAAATATAAATCAGTCATCCTCTGTAACGTCTCTTCCGAAAACTTAAATGAGGGTTTTGTTAGCTCCATTGAAAGCTATGTTAGAGATTTGGGCGGCGGTATGATCGCAACAGGAGGGGAGAACTCCTTTGCCTTGGGCGGTTATTATAAGACACCTCTAGAAAAGGTGCTGCCTGTTAACATGGAGCTGAAGGGCAAGAAGGAAATACCCGATATGGCGATACTGCTGATCATTGATAAATCAGGCAGTATGACAGAAGGCCGCGGTGGAATCACTAAACTGGACATTGCGAAGGAAGCAGCTGCACGTACCTTGGACTCAATGAGGGAAAAGGATAGTATAGGCGTAATTGCCTTTGATGATACAGCTTACTGGGTTGTAGAACCTCAAAAGATAACGGATCCTGAAGCCATAAGAGATGATATCGGTACAATCAGACCCGGGGGAGGCACCAGCATCATACCTGCCTTAGAGGAAGGCTATGAGAAAATCAGCAAGGTTGATGCGAAGATCAAGCATATCATTTTACTCACAGATGGGCAGGCAGAGAGAACAGGCTATGAGGCCCTGGTAGAGAAAATAAAAAAGGATAACATAACAGCCTCTACAGTAGCGGTAGGAGAAGGGGCAGACGTAACACTATTGGAGAATATAGCTAAAGGCGCCAATGGACGATTCTATTATACAGATGCAGGAGATAATATACCTAGAATATTTGCCAAGGAAACCTTTATGGCAGCCAAGGCTTACCTGAATAACCGAGAGTTTACCCCTGTGATTACCAATCAGCATAATATTATAGCGGATGCCGCATCAAATGGATTGCCATCTTTGCTGGGCTATATCGCGGCTACCCCAAAGAGCACAGCTCGCATGCTGCTGGCCAGTGATCAAGAGGATCCAATATTGACTGTATGGCAGTATGGCTTGGGTAAAACAATTGCATGGAATTCTGATATATCCGGTAAATGGAGTGCAAACTATGTAGGTTGGGGTGACAACATCAAGCTATGGCAAAATATGATAAATTGGACCATTGAGAAGTATGAAAGTGACAATTTGACTGCAGAGGTTGTGCAGGAAGGCGGCAAGGGAGTCATAAGTGTTCAGGCAGAAAACGTCAGTGAACAGCTGGAAACCACCGCAGTCATTGTTTCTCCTGATATGACCAGCCAGGAAGTAGCACTTTATCCGACAGTACCCGGACAATACAGCGGAGACTTTGATATAAAAAGCCAAGGCGCATACCTAATAAAGGTGCTGCAAAATAAAAATGGGGAAACTGTAGGTGCGGCCAGCACTGGCGTATCCATTCAATACTCACCGGAGTACAGATTGGATCAGAAAAGTGATAATGTTGAACGACTGGCTAAAGAAGCAAGAGCAATTTATATTGAGAAGCCTGAGGATGTGTATAAGGGCAATATGGAGAATATTTTTGGCGTCGTAGATATTACACCCTTTTTATTGATAATGGCTATATTGATATTCCTCATTGATATTGCATTGAGAAGGTTGAATCTGCCATTAAATAAAGTGGAAGATAAGCTGGCACATTTAAAAGCAAAATATATGCCTAAGAAGAAAAAGCCGGTGATGCATACCATAAAACCAAAAGAGGAAAAGAAGACAGAATCCATAAAACCCCCTGTGCAGGAGAAAAATGAAGAAGCGCCAAAGATGATTCGGTCAAAGCAGAAAGAAAAACCAAAGGGAGAAAGCATAGGCTTGGATACCTCAGCATTATTAAAAAAGAAAAAGAATAGAGATTCGTAATACAGGATTAAATGAAAGAAAAAACTACACAGTTAAAACTGTGTAGTTTTTTTTCGGAGGGTTATTTTCCTATTGCATGCTTAGCTGCAATTTTGCCAAATACGATATCGTCAAGGGTGTTGTTACCAGCAACACGTCCAGCACCGTAAAGTCCACCAACGATTTCGCCAGCTGCGTATAATCCATCAATTGCCTTACCATCTTTGTCCAACACTTGTGCGTTTTCATTAATTGCTACTCCACCCATTGTGTAGTGGCTTGATGGCTTTGTAATAGCCCCGTAGAAAGGAGCTGTTGCTACCTTACCCATTGTCTTTCTGCCAAAGGCATCATTTTTTGCATTGTATTCATCTACAGTCGCCTTAAGTACTGCCGGGTCTAATCCAAGCTGAGTTGCAAGGTCTTCTATTGTATCTGCCTTAACACCCTTAGCTTTATCTATCATTTTTGCTCCATCTTTAGTTGCGAAAACATCTGAATCAATGATAACATATGCCATTCTATCTTGTTGCTTAAGGATTTCTGAAGCTAAATCCCAGCTTCCTAATGTTTCATTTACGAATCTCTTTGCTTCCTTGTTAACAAGAATGCCGCCTTTACCTTCTTCATTAACGATTACTTCCTTGAACCAGTAACCATTTAATGATAAAGGTCTCATTTGGAAGTATTCCATATCCTTTAGTTGTGCACCTATTGCTTGAGCCATTCTTATACCATCACCTGTAGCTCCTGGTGTAGTCATTTCTGTATTAACGCCCACAAACTTTGGATTGAACTCACCAATCATTTCTGGAGCATTGTTTAAGCCGCCTGTTGCAAGTATAACAGACTTTGCGTTAATGATTTGTTCTTTTCCGTCTTTGCCTGTAACCTTTGCTCCTACAACCTTGCCATTTTCTACAACAAGCTCTGTAGCTTTAGTTTCAACTCTTAAATCAATATTAGGATACTTAGCTGCTTCAGCTTGATAAGCCTTAACTAGTTCAGCACCAAAGTGACCTTCTACAGGTAATATCCATGATGGATCTTTTGGATCTAGCTTATACTTTAATCCAAGGGTTAATAACCACTCATAAGCTGAATTACTGCTTTCAACTAATAGTCTTACAAGCTTTTCATCTGGAATGTTTTTGCCTGTCTCCATTGTCTTCTTGAAGTGATCTTCTACTGTAAATGGAGTTCCGGCATCCTTGTGTAATTGAGTATCTGATGCTGTGATACCTGTTGCTGATATTAGTGTGTTTCCGCCAACTGCAGGCATTTTCTCAACCAGTATTACATTTGCACCATTTTCTGCTGCTGTTATTGCAGCTACTAGACCGGCGCCACCGCCGCCTATTACAAGAACGTCTGGGAGCCGGAGCAGTTGTGCATCCAGTCAATACAGCTGTTAGTAATGACATAATAAGTAACATTGATAATGCTATTTTTTTCATGATGTTCCTCCTAAATTTCATTTTTATTTTTGAGCATCCTTTATTGCATCCTGTACTGCCTGCATGATTGCATTGCTTGTTACAGTTGCACCGCTTACAGCGCTTACTTCTGTGGATTGTGCCTTTATTATTTCTTGTGGTATTTTTTCAAGTATTGGATCTGAAAGTCCTGGCGTTTCACTGTGCTCAAGAATCTTTATGGCATTAATCTTACTCTTTTCTACAGTTACTTCTACTTTTATAGGACCAAACTTTCCTTCGCTGCTGCCATTATAAATTCCATCCGTATACTTACCGTTGCTTGCTTGACAACCTACAGCAAAGATTAATGTTACAACTAATAACACTATAAATAATTGCTTGAAGTTCTTCATATATTTCCCCTTCCTCTTTGTTTGTTAATTAATTAACCTTTCCTCGTATTAAATGATATCAAAATTAATATGGAGAGAATACCTCACAAATGTCCCTTTTGAATGACAAAAGTCCCTCATTTGAGGGACTTTTGTCTTGACCAAAACATGGCTGCTTCAGTTCGATTCGTTACATTTATTTTTTTCATAATTTTGCTTACATTATTGCGAACGGTTTTCTCAGATAGGAATAATACTTCAGCTATTTCTTTATTGGTTCGTCCTTGACTAATTAACTCCAGAATATTTCGCTCTTGGGGTGCCAAGGGTTGTTCAACCTCACTGCCTTTTTGTATGATTTTCATTAAATTATGTGAAATATTAGGATCTATTATTGACATTCCGCCATAAACATCAGTAATCGCTTTTACAATAGCTTTGCCTTCAATATTTTTAAGTAAATACCCGTCTATGCCTGCTTTAACAGCTTCATATACTATATTTTCATCTGCGAAGGCTGTTAGGATGATGACTTTAATACCGGGAGTTATACTTTTCAGTCGGATACACCCTGTAACACCATCTCCATCCGGCAGCTTCATATCCAATAAAACAACATCGGGCTGCAAGGCTTCAGCCTGCGTGTAGGTATCCGCTAAGCATTCTGCCTCTCCACAGACTTGTATTTGGGGATCTTTTTCTATGATTGAACGAATACCATATCGGACTACCGAATGATCGTCAACCAGCAAAACCTTGATTTTTGATTTACTCATTTATTCCCTCCTCCCATGGTACAGTTAACATTATTTTTGTACCGTTGTTGTTACTGTTTACATTTAATATGCCATTAATGGAAGCTGCACGTTCCTGCATTGAATTGAGTCCGAATTTCCGATTGCCCTTTGCAGTATTTTTATCAAAGCCTTTCCCATTATCAACTATTTCAATAATAATCGATCTGATATCAAAATCTATTTTCACATTGATATTACTGGCATTTGAATGCTTCACAGAATTGCTAATGGATTCTTGTATAATATAGTAAATTTGTGTCAACTTATCAGAGGATACCTGATGAAAAGTTATATCAGGTATTTCATAATGCAATTGTATATTAGCTTTGGTTATTTTTTTAAAGTTATTAATCGTTTCATCTAGTTGTATTCTTAATTGAGTTAAATCCATACTCTTAGTAGAAACTTTTTCAATATATTCACGAATTTTTAGTATTCCATGATTCAAATTGTCTTTTATATTGTTTAATTCTCTATGCAAAAAATCAACATTATCTTCTGCCAAAAGACTTTCAAGCTGAAGTCCTGAGGCGAATAGGTCCTGTATGATTCCATCATGAAGCTCGCGACCTAGTCTGCGTCTTTCCTGGCTGGCAACGCGCTCCTGCATGAGATTTTGCATTTTTATGTTATTTTCCAATCGAAATATATCAATAATACCTATAAATAAAATCGTAATGCATATAGCTGATAGCATTCTGCCAAGCTCAACGGGAAATCCAAATAGCTCTAAGAAAGCCTGCTTATTGATAATATTGGCTGGAAAGAAATCACGTTTATTCACTAATAGCCCTGCGAATATTCCGTAGGATACAAATGAACCAGCTAGCAGCTTGAATTTAAGTGCTGCCTTTTTTAGCTTCATTGTCTCCAAGGCAAGTGCATTATAATAAAGTGCCGTGGCTGTGACAATTGCTGCAGGAAAACCAATAAAATATCTGCACAGCGTATCAAAATCAAGGTTTGTTTTTGATGAAATTTCACCATTGCTTATGATGCTGCTTTCGTAGAAAAGCACCCATAGAATAAAGAGTAGCCATGGCAGCCACTTAAGCTGTGTACTACCCTTTCCTTTATAATCAACAACTTTGATACCAAAGTATAAAAGTATAGTGAAAGACAGGGCGTTCATCAGTACTGCTGCCATTAAAAAAACAAGTCTTTCATTGGGAAATAAGTCAGCAATAACAAACATAATAAGCCACTCAACAAATGCATGTATAATGCCAAATAGACCTAAATGATCTATTGCTTTTAGCAGTGGAAAGTTGGTTTCTTTTTGGATATTCTGTTGTAGAGCGATAACACCCATGGTAAAAAAGCTTATTCCATATATAAAGAAAAGAACAATATAAATATTTCCAGAGTAGAGCATAAGAATCACACCTTTTTTAGTGAAATATTTGTTTAACAATAATAATATAATTACCTCATGATGAAATAATATTAGGTTATTGATATATAAATGTCAATGTAAAATGATTCATTTGATGAAGTCGCTTTTAGGTAATTTGTCAAATCATGATAGTGATGAATTTCTATATTGACTGCTAAAAAAGGAAATGTTAATATATTCGCATAGAGAATAATTCGGGTGGTGAATTAAATGCAAAAAACCTTTCATACATTCTTTAAGCTGATAGATTTTAAAAGGGAGTATCAGCAAAAGAGCAGCGGTCTCAATTACTTGCAGCTTCATTCATTAGAAAAAATATATAAAGAAAAGGCGATGAAGACATTAGAAATTTCAAAGACTCTGCAAATTTCACCCTCCACCTTAATTGGGGTGTTGGATGAGTTGGAAAGACAAAAGCTGATTTTAAGAGAAAGGCAGGAAAGGGATAAAAGAGTTGTACTGGTAACTGTTACAAATAAAGGAGAGGAGGTTGTTAAAAAACACTTTGAAGAAGATGAAAAATTTTTGACTAATTTATTAAAAGAACTGGATGAAGATGAACAAAAGCATTTAATCATGCTATTAGATAAAATTACCGGCAATATTTCAGAGCTGGAAGAACTTTTTAAATAGTTTTTAGGGAGGTCTAATCATGTCGCAGAAAGAAAGAATAGGGGCAGTATTCAACAAAAGTATGATTTCCATGATCGTTATGGTAGTACTTATAGGCTTAGGGGAGAAGATGGCAGAGAGATTCTTGCCGATATATTTACTGGCTTTGGGTGGCTCTATATATGCAGTAGGCGCTTTAAATGCCATAGACAACCTATTAAGTGCGTTATACTCCTTTCCGGGAGGATATCTATCTGATCGATTGGGCTATAAAAAGGCACTTATGGTATTCAATGTCATATCCCTTTTGGGCTATGCAATTGTTATAATGATCCCTACCTGGCAAGCAGTCTTTGCCGGCTCGATACTTTTTATATCTTGGACTGCAATATCTTTGCCGGCAATAATGAGTATGGTGTCGAAGGCTATAAGCAAGGATAAGAGAGCTATGGGGGTTTCTATTCACTCTTTGGTAAGAAGAATACCAATGGCTATAGGACCCTTGCTGGGAGGTCTTTTAATATACTTGTTCGGCGAGCAGGCAGGTATAAGGGCGGCATTTATAGCAGCCTTTGTATTGGGCATAGCTGCATTGTTCTTTGTATATTTTTATATGGAGGATGAGAAAAAAGAAGAAAGTAAGCCAGTATCAGCATTTGACTTCAAGTACTATTTTAGCCCATCTCTTCGAAATTTGCTGGCTTCAGATATTTTGATAAGATTCGCAGAGCAGATACCCTACGCCTTTGTCGTTATTTGGGTAATCAAATATAATGGGCTTACACCATGGCAATTCGGCGTATTAACAACGATAGAAATGGTTACCGCTTTGCTGGTTTATATACCAGTGGCATATTTTGCTGACAAATATACCAAGAAACCTTTTGTGTTAATTACCTTTGGCTTTTTTACCTTGTTCCCCTTAGTATTATTTTATTCCAAGAGCTTTTGGGGATTTGTACTGGCTTTTATTATTAGAGGCTTGAAGGAATTTGGCGAGCCGACCAGAAAGTCATTAATCATGGACTTGGCACCGGAAGATGCAAAGGCTAGAACCTTTGGAACCTATTACCTGATAAGAGATATTGTAGTTGCTGCCGCTGCCTTCAGCAGTGCATATTTATGGGATATTTCGCCTCAGGCCAACTTTATGACAGCCTTTGGATTTGGTGTGGCAGGTATGATTTTGTTTGCGATTTTCGGTAAGGATTTAAAAGGATTGGAAAAGGAAAATGCTTAATAGAAAGCCTCATTTGAGATTTATCAAATGAGGCTTTAATGCTTCTTTTGCTATTGTAAGTGCAATGATGGCGGTTAAGGTTATGAAGATGGAAAGAAAATTCCACTCATTTATAATTAAGCCCAAAGCCATTCCCACTGCAGGGGGATGCTCCGTATCTGTAATGACTAAAATTATAGAGGTAATACCAACACACAGTGCACTTGAGATTAATAACAGCAGATGATTGTTGATCAATATATGAGCGTTAAGCAATATACCTTGTATGCTGTGAATCAAAATGCCGACGATGCTGCCGACGAAATAACCTCCAATGATGTTTCGCGGTCGTGCAGCATAACCCCAAGGCATGGTGAAAGCAATAAAGGTTGTGGCACCATAGGCAGCTAGAATAACCATGCTGGATACAATATCAACAAATAAAAATATCACAAAGGTGATTGCGGCTGCTACAGTACATTGGAACATATAATTTTTATAATTTGTTTTAAATTTTTCATCTAGTAATTTCATGATAGATAACCCCTTAAACATATTACGTAAATATTATATTACAAATTTAAAAAACTTGCATACAAAAAAATATAAGAACTCGGCTAAGCCGAGTTCTTATTTATTATGCGCAGGATATGCACTTATTTCCTTTTATTTTATCTAAAATCATTTGACCCAGTTTGAAAACGTCACCGGCACCCATTGTAAATACGATATCTCCTGGTTCTGCCTCTCTCGCTATGAGGTCGGCAATTTCTTCAAAATCCTTCATATAAATTGCATTATTGCTGTTGTTGTTGACTTCATTCACCAAATCCCTCGAATGAATGTCTCCATTGTCTTTTTCTCTAGAAGCACTGTAGATATCTGCAATAATTGCTTTGTCAGCGTTATAGAAAGCTTTTGCAAAATCATTGAAAAGAGTTCGTGTTCTGCTGTAAGTATGGGGTTGGAAGATGCACCAAACTCTTTTGTGTGGAAATTGAACTGCCGCATCTAAGGTTGCTCTTATCTCAGTTGGATGATGAGCATAGTCATCAATTACAGTAATATCGTTTTGAGTGCCTTGGATATCAAATCTTCTATAGGTACCTCTAAACTCTAAAAGGCTGCTTTTTATTATCTCCATATCTATGCCTGCATTTCTGGCTATGGCGATAGAAGCTAAGGAATTTAATATATTGTGCTTACCTGGGATATTTAAAGAAAGTGCTCCGATTTCTTCATTTCTAAAATATACATCAAAGCTTGGATGTCCTAACCTGTTGAAAACAATGTTTTTAGCAGTATAATCCGCCTCTTTATCTAAACCATAAGTAAGAATATTGCATTCTGACATATCAGCCACCTTCATGGCATTTTCGTTGTCAGCACATACCACCAGGGTACCATCCTTAGGAATAAGCTTTGCAAACTTGTGGAAGGCACTCATGATATGATCTATATCTTTGAAGTAGTCTAAATGATCTTCTTCAACATTTAAAATTGCCCCTACATAGGGATAGAACTTTAAGAAGCTTTCGTAATATTCACAGGCTTCGGTGATGAAATAATCACTTTTTCCTACCAATACGTTTCCATCTATAGCATCTAATTCTCCGCCTAAAAGTATAGTAGGATCTAAGCATGCATTCTTAAAAATCAATGAAACCATAGAGGTCGTTGTTGTTTTACCATGACAACCTGAAATTGCAATGCCATAATGGTGGCTTTTCATGATAATGCCTAGAAATTCAGCCCTATCCATAACCGGAATTGCCAATTCACCTGCCCTCACAAGCTCGGGATTATCATTTTTCACTGCGGCAGTATATACAACAAGCTCACTGCCCTCTACATTTTTGGAATCATGAGGGATAGTAATTTTTGCACCTTTATTGGATAAACGGTCAATAATTTTACTGCTATTTAGATCTGAACCTGTAACATGATAGCCGGCAGTCAGCATTATTTCAGCTAAGCCGCTCATGCTTATACCACCGATACCCACAAAATGAATATTTTTTATATTGTCTAGAGAAGCCATTCAGGTACACTCCTTTAAATTCATCATATTTTACTACAAATAAAAGATATAGTTAAACCATTAAGTCTATTTTATCTAATGTTTGGGAAAACTGCAATTTAACTTAACTTGCATATTTTGTCAACTCTAAATTTTACAGATATAATAAAGAACTGTCAATGGTAATAATTAAGCATTTACATAGGGCTAAAGCACTGTTTGCTTTGGCATAAAAACGTCTTAGGCATGAAAAGCTATATTATACATAGTATTATTATATCCATAAAAAGGTTACTGTATAAGACAAAACAATAATTAGAGCGTCGTAATTATTTAATTTTGAGAAATGATAATAAAAGCAGGAATTTTAAATTTTATATAGAAAAATATATGAATATTAAATGTAAAAATAAAAAAAACATTCGGATTTCGGGGGAAGTAGAAAATGGATAAATTCAAGAAAAACGAAAGAGTAGTAGCTCTAATTAAAATATTAAGTGATAATCCAAATGAAGTAATTACCCTTAATCGTTTCAGTGAGTTGTTAAACGCAGCGAAGTCAACGATTAGCGAAGACATCAGCGCAGCCAGAAAAATAATAGAATGCCTTTCTCTAGGTGAAATTGAGACAATTCCCGGTGCCTTAGGCGGTGTTAAATACAAGCCAATACTTACAGTAGAGCAGAGCGTGGACTTTTTAAAGAAGCTATGCAGCGAACTAGAGGAGCCAAGCAGAATAATTCCAGGAAGTTTTATTTATATGTCTGATATTTTAGGTGATGCAGATCAAGTTTCAACTATAGGCAGGATATTTGCAAGCTGCTTTAAGGAAAAAAGTGCGGATTACATCGTAACCATTGAGACGAAGGGAATAACGCCGGCAATCATGACGGCACGTGCCATGAACATACCCCTGGTCATTGCTAGGACGGGCAATAGAGTGACAGAAGGTTCAACTATCAGCGTAAATTATGTATCAGGTTCAAAAAAAATTCAAACAATGTCAGTATCTAAACGTTCCATAAAGGAAGGAGCCAAAGTCATCATAATCGATGACTTTATGAAGGCGGGAAGCACAATTAAGGGCTTAAAGGACTTAATGCAGGAATTTAAAGCTGAAGTCGTAGGAACAGGCGTAATCATGAGTACAGCAGAGCCTGACCATAAGGTGATTGAAGATTATGTTTCACTTTTAATCTTAAATGATGTAGATGAAATTGCTAAAACAATAGATATCGTCCCTGGTATAAAATAATTCTGCAATGTAAATAAAGCTTGCATATTAATTGGTAAATAGTGAGATATTAACACAGAGAACTATTTAATTTTCAGCTCTGATAAATTTTCAGAAAATTTACGAATGAAGAAGGATTATAATATAAAGTAGAGAATAATTATACAAATGACAAAATGTTATGACGGAAGGTGGTGAGCTAATATGCAAATAACAGACGTAAGAGTGAGAAGAGTAAACGCTGAAGGCAAGATGAAAGCTGTTGTTTCAGTAACCTTTGACAATGAATTTGTTGTTCATGACATCAAGGTTATAGAAGGCCAAGAGGGCTTATTCATCGCTATGCCGAGTAGAAAAACGCCGGATGGAGAGTTCAAGGATATAGCACATCCAATTAACTCTACAACAAGAGAAAGGCTGCAAACCGCTATCTTGGAAGGATATGAAAAAGCAAAGAGTGAAAGTGAACCAGAGCAGGTATAGTTTATAGGTTAATCAATGACAGAGCCATTGATTTTCAAATGTAAACAATTGAGAGGGCAAACTATGTTGCTCTCTTTTTTAATGCCCAAAATAGGTGGTTCTAAACAATAATCTTATAAAGAAAAAGATGCTCCGTATGCATGCATAAATTTACATTGATAATTTCATTAAAACTAGAAATTTCAATGTGATGTATATACATGTTATGTATAAATAGTCATAGCTCTACAGCAAAAAGTTAATTTGCGCTGCAAGTAATAATCGGCAAGTACAATTTATATATATTTAATATATTAGCTATATATTTCATGCTTTACATTATGTTTTGAAAAATAAGCATGAAGCGTTTACTGCCATTTGTAAATCGCACGAATAACCATAGCTTATAAAGTACTAGAGCTATTCAAGGAAAAACAGTGCGGTTTATATAGATAGCGCATTTTTCTTTAGCATAATATAAGGAGGTAAAGCTATGTCAGACAGGAAGCGTGACCATGAGAAAAAGGAAAAACATGCAGAAATGGAAGAAATGGATAAGGACTATATGGAGATGCCGTCTCAGAATAAACAATATTATGGACCTAAGCAAAACGGCTGTCCTATGATGCACCACTGCCCTATGGCACACCAGTGTCCTATGATGGGAGGACCTATGATGCAGCAAATGCCAATGCCTATGATGGGAGGACCCATGATGCAGCAGCCTATGTGGCCTCAGCCTTATATGCAAATGCCAAACATGCAGGGAGAAGACATGAGAATTAAGGATTGGTATGATGAGTGGGATGAATTCAGCGAGGATAGCAGCTTTGACTTTGATTCTGATGATTTTTATCTGCCAGAAAAGTATTACAAGAAATATTTTAAAAAGAATCCATATCCCTATTTCTGGCCTCCATTTTTCCCATACCATAAGAAATAGTCTATAATAGGCTTTATAAAGCTGAAATATGGACTAAAATACTTGCCTATGTATATTTTCGATTAAGCATGTTTGAATTATTGTAAACTAGCTGACATGCTTTAGAGAAATATATGCATAGGCTTTTGTTTTGTTTGTATTTAGGTGGAAAAATAGGGCATTATAGTATAAGAAATTAATAAAATTCGTTAATTATTTGTCTAATAGCCTCCCTCATTTATTGTTGAAAAAGCTCATAATAAGTGTTATATTCAGTATTAATATGGTAGTTAAGTGGTAATTTTTTGTGTACATAAGCTAAAGTATAAAAGGTAGGGTAGAAATGGAACAAAAGCAATTAATAGATGAAATAGTAAAACTGAAAAAAGAGAGAGATGCAATTATTCTAGCACACAATTATCAAGTGCCTGAGATACAGGAAATTGCAGACGTAGTGGGTGATAGCTTTGCTTTGAGCAAGCATGCAGCCAATACCAGTCACAGAGTTATCGTTTTTTGCGGCGTACACTTTATGGCAGAAAGCGCCAAAATACTATCGCCAGATAAAACAGTGCTGCTTCCGGCAAGAGATGCAGGCTGTCCAATGGCTGAGATGGTAACGGCAGACCGCTTGAGAGAAATGAAAGCAAAATACCCTGAAGCGGCGGTAGTATGCTATGTAAACTCTTCCGCTGAGGTTAAAGCGGAGGCGGATATTTGCTGCACTTCTTCCAATGCAGTGAAGGTTGTGGAAAGCGTAAAGAATAAACAGATTATATTCGCACCAGATCAAAATCTGGGCAGTTACATAGCAAAACAGGTCAAGGATAAAGAAATGATATTATGGAAGGGCTTCTGCATCACTCATAAGAGAGTAAGAGTGGATGAAGTCAAAAAAATAAAAGAATTGCATCCCAATGCAAAGCTATTGGTGCACCCGGAATGCGAGCCTGAGGTTCAAGCCTTGGCAGATTTTCTAGGCAGTACCTCTGAAATAATCAAGCAGGCAAGAGAAATACCTGAAAAGGATATTATAATTGGAACAGAGGAAGGCGTACTACACATCCTGAAGAAGGAAAATCCGGACAAGAAATTCTACTTGCTGTCACCGGGACTTGTTTGCCAGAATATGAAAAAAACAAGACTACAGGATGTATATCTTGCGCTGTTGAATATGCAGCATGAAATTACTGTTGAAGAGGATATTAGGCAGAAGGCTTTGAAGTCCTTGGAAGAAATGCTTAAAATCAACTAAAGCGAAGAAATGCATAAATTGAGTCACAGTTAAGGGGGAGAGCTGAATGCCTCTTAGATATTTAGCTAATTTTGATATTAATCATTTGAAAAAAGAAATATGTGATGTCATTATCGTAGGAAGCGGAGTTGCAGGGTTGTACTCCGCTATTAATCTTGATAAGAGTAAAAAGGTATTTATCATAAGCAAGGAATCCATGGACGAAAACAATTCCTATCTGGCGCAGGGTGGTATAGCTGCAGCCGTGGGAGAAGGTGATCTTCCCGAATATCATTTTGAGGATACCATTAAGGCAGGTGCGGGACAATGTGACAATGAAGCGGTATCCATCCTTGTGGAACAAGCACCGGGAGATGTTGAAAACCTGTGCAATATAGGTACGAATTTTGATAGGAATCCTGATGGTACCTTGACGACTACCAGAGAGGGCGGTCACAGAAGATTTCGTATCATTCATGCCCTTGGCGACGCCACAGGCAGAGAATTAGTGGATTCTTTATTAAGAGAATGCAGGAGAAGAGACAATATAGCAATCATTGAGAATTGCTTTGCAGTGGATATCGCAACTGTGAAGGGACGATATGCAGGGCTCTTGGTGCAGCATGAGAATGAATATAAGTTTGTTATGAGCAAAGCAATCATTTTTGCCAGCGGAGGTATTGGGCAGGTTTATAAAAATACCACCAACGCAACAGTGATAACGGGTGACGGAATTGCAATGACATACCGCGCAGGCGCAGAGCTTACGGATATGGAATTTGTACAGTTTCATCCAACTGCAATGTACAGCGAGAATGTGGAAGAAAACAAATTTTTAATTTCTGAAGCTGTCAGAGGTGAAGGTGGAATACTGCGAAATATAGAAGGCAAAAGATTTATGCCTGAGTATCATGAAATGGCAGAGGTGGCTCCGAGGGATATTGTAGCACGGGCTATATTTGCAGAAATGAAGAAAACGCAAAGCAACTTTGTTTATTTGGATGTTACCCATAAAGAACCGGAGCATATCAAAAAGCGTTTTCCGAATATCTATGGGCATTGCTTGGAAAAAGGCATTGACATCACAAAGCAGTTTATACCGGTTTGTCCCGTGCAGCATTACTTCATGGGAGGAATAAAAACAGATTTATGGGGTAGAACCAATATCCAAGGGGTATATGCATGCGGTGAAGCTGCAAATACCGGCGTTCATGGCGCAAACAGATTGGCCAGCAATTCTTTGTTGGAAGGCTTGGTTTTTGGTAGAAGATGTGCGGAAGAAATAAATGCTACACTAAATCAAATGCATGCCGCAATGCCTGATATCGTCAACGAAAGACATGCTACAGCAACAGTTGACGCAGAAGCTATAAAAGAAAGCATAAAAAAGTTGATGAATGATCATGCGGGTATTGAGCGAAATGAAAAGGATATGACCATGGCATTGAGCCAGATTAATGAATTTATTGAGCAGTTGGAAAGCAGCAGCATGGAAACGGCAGCCGCTATGGAAACAATAAATATTTCCTATATAGCTGCTTTGATACTTAAGTCAGCAATCCGAAGAAAAGAGAGTGTCGGAAGCCACTATAGAATAGATTGATAATAAACTGGAGGCAGAGTTATTATGTTGGAAATGCTTACCGTTGATAAAATTATAAAGGGTGCTTTGGAAGAAGATCTGGGTTGGGGAGATGTTACAACAGATTCAACAATACCCTCTGAAGCTGCAATAAAGGGAAATTTTATTGCGAAGGAGCAAGGCATTGTATGTGGAATAGAGATATGCAAAAGGGTTTTTGAAATCATGGATAGCTCTATTGATTTTGAAATAATGATGGCAGATGGTCAGAAAGTACAAAAAGGCGATATCCTTGCTAAAATAAGTGGTTCAGCCAGAAGTATACTCAAAGGTGAAAGAGTTTCGCTAAATATGCTGCAAAGAATGTCCGGTATTGCAACGGCTGCAAATAAATATGCAGAAGCTGTTCAGGGCACCACAGCTAGAGTAGTGGATACAAGAAAAACCATACCTGGATTAAGAATCCTGGACAAATATGCAGTATTAACTGGGGGATGTCACAATCACAGGTTTAATTTATCCGACCTGGTGCTTATAAAGGATAATCATATAAAGGCAGCAGGTGGAATTACACCTGCAGTAAAAGCAGCTAGGGAAAAGCTATCCCATGCGCTTAAAATTGAAGTTGAGGTAGAATCTCTGGAGCAGCTAAAGGAAGCCTTGCAGGCTGGTGCGGATATTATTATGCTGGATAATATGCCCTTAGAGATGATGCGGGAGGCTGTGCAGCTTGCAAAGGGCAAAGCTTTGCTGGAGGCCTCTGGAAATGTAGCCTTGGAAGGGGACAGAAGTGCTAAAGCAATAGCTCAGACAGGGGTTGATATTATCTCGGTAGGCGCACTTACCCACTCTGTTTCAGCCATGGACATTAGTTTAAGATTTATATAGTGAGTTTAATGATAAGCAGCTTAAAAGCTTATCATTAAACTTTTTTTGTTTGTTCCAAGGTTAAATAAAATTGATTTGCTCAAATACAGCATATATATTAAAATATAAGTGGTTTGCAGATAATTTGACAAGATTATATACAGGAATATTAAAAAAATATATAATAGAGGTGATAACTTGAATAATGTATACAATATTACCGCCATTATACTTGCTGCCGGTGAAGGGAAAAGAATGTATTCAAAGGTCCCAAAGGTGCTTCACAAGCTATGCGGTCTTACAATGGTTGAACATGTAATAAATTGTGCTAAGGAAATTGGATGTAAAGAACCTGTAGTTGTTATAGGTCATGGAGCGGACAAAGTAAGAGAAACTATTAAAGATGTCAAATTTGTTATGCAGGAACAGCAGTTAGGCACTGGACATGCGGTAATGCAGGCTGATGAATATATTAATGATGGTGATATTTTGGTGCTGTATGGGGATACACCATTGGTTTCAGCTGAAAAAATAAATGAAATGTACCAATTTCATAAAGCAGGAAATTATGGCGTAACAGTGCTCACTGCAGATTTAGATGATCCTGCAGGCTATGGCAGAATCCTTAGAGATCAAAAATGCTTGATAGAAGCTATTGTAGAAGACAAGGATGCAAGCCCGGATGTAAAAAATATAAAGGAAATTAATTCCGGCATGTATTTTTTCAAGGGCACAGAGCTAAAAAAGGCATTGAAGAAGCTCACGAATAATAATGCTCAAGGTGAGTATTATCTTACAGATGCTTTGCAAATAATAAAGGCAGCGGGATATGGCATAGCTGCTTTTAAGACAAACGATCCTACTGAGATTATGGGCGTTAACAATAAGCTGCAGCTATCAGATGCGACAGAAATAATGAAAAGCAGGATACTAAAGTCACATATGCTGGCAGGCGTTACTATCATGGATGTCAATAATACCTATATAGATAAAACTGTAAAAATTTCCAGAGATGTTACAATATATCCGGGATGTATTTTAGAAGGGAACACAGTGATTGATGAAGACTGTATTCTTGGACCAAATACAAGAATAATAAACAGTGTATTGGATAAGGGTGTTGTTGCTCAAAATTCTGTAATGATAGATAGTAAGGTTGGAGAGGCAACAACAGTAGGTCCTTTTGCGTATCTAAGGCCGGGTAATGTCATAGGCAAACATGCCAAAATAGGCGATTTCGTCGAGATGAAGAATTCAAATTTTGGAGATCACTCCAAAGCGTCACATTTGACTTATGTAGGGGATGCAGATGTGGGCAGCAATGTAAATCTTGGCTGTGGAGTCGTGTTTGTTAATTATGACGGTAAGAAAAAAAGCAGATCAACAGTAGAGGATAACTGCTTTGTAGGCTGCAACGTAAATCTTGTTGCACCTGTTACAGTCAAGAAAGACAGCTATATAGCGGCGGGTACTACTATAACAAAGGATGTGCCTGAGGGCAGTTTGTCAATAGGAAGAGCCAGACAGGAAAACAAAGAAGATTGGATGAAAAAATTTAAATAACATAAATTAAATATCATAGTTCTAATATCTAAAGAATAATTTTTGGGAGGTTTCTATTAAATGAATGTACATGGTAAGAGCATTAAAATTCTCAGCGGTAGTGCCAATAAGGAATTGGCTAAGGATATCGCCTTTAATCTAGGCATATCTGTTGGGGATGCTCAGATAAGTACTTTTAGCAATGGAGAAATTGGAGTAAGCATTTATGAATCAATAAGAGGTGCAGATGTATTTGTAATACAATCTACATGCACACCTGTAAATGACAATCTTGTAGAGCTTTTAATCATGATTGATGCCCTTAAAAGAGCATCAGCAGGCAGAATAAATGCAGTCATACCTTTCTATGGCTATGCAAGACAAGATAGAAAAGCAAAGTCAAGAGATCCAATCTCTGCAAAGCTGATTGCTAATTTGATAACAGCTGCAGGGGCAGACAGAGTAATAACGATGGATTTGCATGCAGCTCAGATTCAGGGATTCTTCGATATTCCTGTGGACCATCTATATGCTGCACCACTCATTGTAAACTACTTCAGAAACAAAAAACTGGATGATATCGTTGTTGTATCACCTGATGTCGGTGGAGTGACAAGAGCTAGACATATTGCTGGTAAACTGGATGTGCCAATAGCGATTATTGATAAAAGAAGACCAAAGCCAAATGTATCTGAGGTTATGAACATCATTGGTGATGTAATGGACAAAAACTGTATCATCATTGATGATATGATTGATACTGCGGGCTCTGTAGTAAATGCTGCAAAGACCCTTAAAAATATGGGTGCAAGAGATGTATATGTAGCATGTACTCATGCTGTTATGTCAGGTCCTGCTTTTGAAAGAATAGCAGACCCATCTATAAAGGAATTGATTGTAACGAACTCTATTCCTATACCACCAGAACAGATGACAGATAAAATTAAGATCATCTCAGTTGCTTCCCTGTTGGCAGAGGCAATAAAGAGAATTTATGAAGGTTTATCTTTAAGTAAGCTGTTTGATTAGGTTATAATATAAATGTGAATAATGTGAACAAGATAAAATGCCGGGGAACTTTTCCCCGGCTATATGCGTTAGAAAATATTCATTGGAGAGATAAGCATGCACGTAATAGTCGGATTGGGAAATCCTGGAGAAAGATATGCTCAGACCAAGCACAACATTGGCTTTATTACAGTTGACTATTTGGCAGAGCAGCATAACATCAAAATTAATAAAATAAAGCACAAGGCTGTAATAGGAGAAGGAACAATCGGGGGAGAAAAAATATTGCTGATTAAACCCCAAACCTATATGAATTTAAGCGGTCAGAGTGTGATGGACATCGTAAACTTTTATAAGGTGCCCCTAGAGAACCTTATCGTGATTTATGATGATATTGATTTGCCTGTAGGCAAGGTTAGGATTAGACCTAACGGCAGCTCCGGTACTCATAACGGAATGCGCAATATTATATACTTGTTGAATAATCAGGAGTTTCCAAGAGTAAGAATTGGAGTGGGAAAGCAGCCTACTTATATGGATTTGGGAGATTATGTTATGACTAAATTCAATAGCGAGGAAAAACCGCTGATGGAAGAGGCTGTCAAAAAGTCAGCAGCGGCCATAGAGGAAATTGTTAAAAGCGGTATAAACACAGCTATGAACAAATATAATAAGTAATATGCAAACAAGCTATCACTTTTGAGGTGGGATATTCATTATCCGACCTCTATGTTATGTTGAAATAAAGGAAAACACACAGCAAAGCTAACCTTATGTGTGTATAGGAGGTGGCAAGATGAGCTTTAAGAATATTCTCAAGCCCTTGGAAAATATGCAGGAATATAAGCTGCTGATGGAGAGCATCAAAGGCAGCAACAGAAATATTGAAGCCTATGGAATATCTGACACACAAAAATCTTTAATATCCGCAGCGGTAAGTGAAAATACCCACAAAAGCTGTCTAATCATTACGCACAACGAAATTGCTGCTCGGAAGATCTATGAGGATATAGGCTTTTTAAACCCCTCCACAGGATTACTTCTTTCCTCCGGTGAGATCATATTCCGTAAAATAGATGCCAGAAGCAGTGAAATTAAACAGCAAAGGCTGCTAGCAATTAAAGAACTGCTATCAGGGGAAACCAAGATCGTATGCGCCTCAGTAGAAGCACTGCTGCATAAAATGGTGCCGGCTTCCAGATATCAAGAAATAAAAAGAAGAATCTCCCTAGGGGATATCATTGATATAGATGAGCTTGTCATACTTTTTTACTTGGCTGGTTATGAACGAGTTGACATGGTTGAGGGAAAGGGACAATTCTCGATCAGAGGAGGGATTATTGATTTTTATCCCTTGACGGAGGAGAACCCCATAAGAATAGAATTATTTGATGATGAAGTGGACTCCATAAGAACCTTTGACGCAATCACACAAAGGTCTATAGAAAAAATAAAATCAATTGAAATAAATGCTGCCAGAGAGCTGCTGCTGCATAATCATGAGCTTAAGTCAGCTTCACAGCTATTAGAACATGCTTTGGGAAAAAGAGTGAAAGCACTAAACTCTGCAGGGAAGAAAAAGGATGCAGAAAAGCTTTCTGAGATCATAAAAGAGGACATTGATAAGCTGAATCAGGGTGTTTATTTTGAAGGTATTGAAAGATATCTAAGCTTTTTTAAGCTGGAATTTAGCAGCATCCTTGATTATCTGAAGGACTTTATTATTATAATCGATGAACCGAACAGAGTAAGACAAAGGTATGACAACATCGAATTAGAGTTTCATGAGCATTTCAAGCAGCTGCTGGCTGCCAATGAGGTGCTGCCGGATCAATACGGCACATTTTTTACCTATGATCAGTTGTTAATGAAATTTAAAAATTCCAAGTGCATTAGCTTTAATACCTTGTTAAAAAGCAGTGCGGATTTTAAACCGGATGCTATCATCAGCTTTGTAGCAAGATCGATGCATCCCTTCCATGGCAAGCTGGATCTACTGATGGACGAGCTGCAGCTATGGAAAAGTAAGAAGTATAAGGTTGTAATTCTCTCGGGTACAGAGGAAAAAGGGCGTAGACTAGTACAAAGCCTGATAGATCAAAAGATCGAAGCGATATTTAAGAGCAGCTTGGATATTGAACTGCAGGATGGCCATGTTGTAGTTATACCGGGAACTCTAAACAGCGGCTTTGAATTTCCATCTATTCGATATGCTGTAATCAGTGACAGAGAAGTATTTACAGCGCCTAAAAAGGAAGGTCCAAAGAAAAAGGGAAGACTTATAAAGGTATTTACGGACTTAAAGGTTGGAGACTTTGTCGTACATGAAAACCATGGTATCGGACAATATGTAGGCATTGAAAAGCTTACTGTAGGAGGTTTAACTCGGGATTATCTCAATATAAAATACGGTGGCAATGATAAGCTTTACATTCCTACAGATCAGCTGGATATGATACAAAAATATATAGGCGGAGAGGATAAACTGCCTAAGTTGAACAAGCTGGGCAGTGCGGAATGGACTAAAACAAAGAGCAAGGCGCAGAAATCTATACAAGCGCTTGCCATTGATTTGTTGAAGCTCTATGCAGAAAGACAGCAAAAGATCGGGTTCTCCTTTTCTGCTGATACAAGATGGCAGAAGGAATTTGAGGATATGTTTCCCTATGAAGAGACAGAAGATCAACTGCGCAGTATAGAAGAAATTAAAAGGGACATGGAAGATGACAGGGCAATGGATCGTCTGCTTTGCGGTGATGTAGGCTATGGTAAAACAGAGGTGGCGTTGAGGGCTGCATTTAAATGTGTTATGGACAGTAAGCAAGCAGCGATACTGGCACCCACCACTATTTTGGCACAACAGCATTATAATACTTGCATACAGAGGTTTGGCAGCTTTCCTATTAAGATTGATGTATTGTCTCGCTTCAAAAGTGCTGCAGATCTAAAAAAAGCTGTGCAGGATGTAAAGAATGGGACTGTAGACGTAATTATAGGGACGCACAAGCTGCTGCAGGACAGTATAAAATTCAAGGATTTAGGCCTTCTGATTATTGATGAAGAGCAAAAATTCGGAGTTGCACATAAAGAGAAGATCAAAAGTCTCAAAACCAATGTGGATGTACTTACCTTATCTGCAACACCAATACCCAGAACCCTGCACATGTCCATGATCGGTATCAGGGATATCAGTGTTATTGAACAGCCGCCGGAGGAAAGGTACCCTGTACAAACTTACGTTATGGAGCATAATGAGGATGTTATTCGAGATGCAATATTCAAAGAAATAGCAAGAGGTGGGCAGGTTTACTTCCTTCACAATCGTGTAAGAAGTATTGCAAAAACTGCGGCGCATATAAAGGAACTGGTGCCCGAAGCTAGAGTTGCTTATGCCCATGGACAAATGGAGGAAAAGGTACTAGAGGATACTATGCTGGATTTCTATAATGGTGAATCTGATGTGTTGGTATGTACAACTATTATAGAGGCTGGCTTGGATATTCCCAATGTAAATACAATCATTATCAGTGATGCAGACAAAATGGGGCTGTCTCAGCTTTATCAGCTAAGAGGACGGGTAGGCCGCTCCAATAGATTGGCATATGCATATTTTACTTATCAGAAGGATAAGGTTTTAAACGAAATAGCAGAAAAAAGACTGCAGGCCATCAAAGAATTCACAGAATTTGGCTCTGGCTTCAAAATAGCCATGAGGGACTTAGAAATAAGGGGTACTGGTAATGTGCTGGGGAAAGAACAGCATGGACATATGGAAGCTATCGGGTACGATCTGTTCATTAAGCTGTTGGAGGAAACCTTGAAGGAGCTTAAGGGTGAAGCGGCAGTGCAGCAGGTAGAGACCAGCATTGAATTGCAGATTAACGCATATATACCGGAAACCTATATTTCTGATGAAAACCAAAAGATTGAAATGTACAAGAAAATTGCCTCCTTAAATAGCCAACAGGATTTATTTGATATAGAAGAGGAGATAGAAGACAGATTTGGTGATATACCAGCTGTCGTCAGAAACCTTTTGTCAATAGCTTACGTCAAACAACTGGCTCAGAAATGTGGAATCAGCAATATTAGTCAGAAGAACAACAATATAGCTATTAAATTTAAGACAGATAAGTTTATAAAACCTCAAACAGCTATACAAATTGCTGGTGACTACAAGGGCAGAATACTGTTTACAGCCAGTGAACAGCCATACTTTACTTTAAAGGCCACCGATGAAAAGGCAGAAGAGATTTTAAAGGAAATTAGAGAGATCATAGAAAAAATTAGCAGTTTGCATATAGCTGGAAATGAGATATAATTATATATTAGATTGTATCCATAGGTGAGCCTCAACATACCAAATAAAATCAGGGGAGAGATGAACAATTGACAAGAGTTAAGAAAACAGCTATTTTACTTGCAGCAATGGTAATAACCATATCTTTGGTATTTAGTGGCTGTGTGAAGAAAAATCCTCAGGCAGACAGTGAAACTGCAGTGGCTGTAGTAGGCGGAGAGCAGATCATGAAGACTGAGTTCAACCAAATGTTTGAAATGTTTAAGGTGCAGTACGAACAGCAATATGGCGCTGAAATATGGGAACAGGACGTAGATGGAAGAAAGTACATCGACGTTATGAAGGAAAAAGTGCTGGATATGCTTGTTGATATAAAGGTTCAAGAGCAGGAAGCGTTAAAAGCAGGTATTACGGCTACAGAGGAAGAAATTGAAGCTGAAGTTGAAAAGGCAAGAAAGTACTTTGACTCAGAAGAAAAATTCAATGAATTCCTGACATCACAAAAAATGACAATGGAATATTTAAGAGATACCATCAGAAAAGATATTTTAGTAAGCAAGCTTCAAGAAAAATTGACAACAGAAGTTTCTGTAACGGATGATGAAGTAGCTGCTTATTATGGTGCAAACCAGGATCAGTTTATAAGCATAAAAGCAAGTCATATATTAATGGAAGATGAAGAAGAAGCAAAGAAAATGCTAGAGCGAGTAAAGAAGGGCGAAAACTTTAATGAACTGGCTCTTGAATTCTCGGAAGATCCCACAGCTGTGGATAATAAGGGCGATTTAGGCTATTTCAGAAAAGGTCAAATGGTTGAACCATTTGAAACAGCTGCATTTGCACTAAAGGCTGGAGAAATAAGCGAATTGGTAAAAACGGACTATGGTTATCATATTATCAAGCTGGAAGATAAGAAGTATGATAAGCTGGAAGAAATCGCAGCGGAGCTCAAGATATCTATGGTAGACAATAAAAAGGATACAGTTTATCAAGAGCTGATTGAAGAAATGAGAACAAAAGCTGATATTAAGAAGTATCCTAAGAATCTTTAATACATGATGCTATACCGAAAGGTATAGCATTTTTTTTATGTGCATTGGGCAACCTAACTATGTTTTGGAAGAATTGCTTTCCGTCATAAATATTAGGGGCTTTTAGAAAATTTCCTTTATAAGTCTTTAATTAGCAAAATTGTGTATAAAATTATTAAGTTGGTAAAATAATATTCACATAGGTGATTATGTAAATAAATAATAAAGGAGGATATGTAGGTGAAAGCAACAGGAATTGTAAGAAGAATAGATGATCTTGGAAGAGTTGTTATACCAAAAGAGATAAGAAGAACGCTACGCATTCGTGAAGGTGATCCGCTTGAGATATTCACTGACAGAGAAGGGGAAGTTATCCTAAAAAAATATTCTCCAATTGGCGAATTGAGTGAGTTTGCTAAGGAATATGTTGAGTCCTTACATAGCTCAATGGAGCATGTAACTTGCATTGCTGATAGAGACTCAATTATAGCGGTTGCAGGTGCGCCAAAGAAGGAGCTGTTGGAAAAGCGAGTAAGCTCAGCTTTGGAAAAGATAATGGAAGATAAGGCAGCCGTCATGTTAACTGTATCAGGGGAAAACAAAATGATTAATATTACTGCAGATGAGGATGGAGTCCCTAAATATACTTCGGGCGTTGTAGCACCAATAGTATCTCAAGGAGATCCAATAGGAGCAGTATTGCTTTTATCAAAGGAACCGGATGTACAAATGGGTGATTTAGAAAAGAAGCTGGCAGAAACAGCAGCTAGTTTCCTAGGAAAGCAAATGGAGCAATAATACTACATATAAAGGCAGCATTCGCTGCTTTTATTATTTTTTGATATTTCATGAGAAAACATTTATAATAACTCCTATATTACCTTGAATATATAACAATAGGAATGAAATAGTTTTTATCGGGGGTGATTATGATAACAAATTGGATTATGGAGTTTATTGGGTCATATGGCTATATAAGCATCTTTGTATTGATAGCGGTGGAAAATGTTTTTCCTCCTATCCCTTCGGAAATCATTCTTGCCTTTGGTGGATTCATGACTACCTATTCAGAATTGACAATTTGGGGCGTGGTACTGTCTGCTACAGCCGGTTCTGTTATTGGGGCATCCATACTTTATTATATTGGATATTTAATGAATTTAAAAAGATTAAATGAAGTGGTAAATCGCTATGGGGGTATCCTGGGGCTTAAAGCGCAAAATATGCACAAAGCATTCTCTTTGTTCAGGAGATACAGATACAGGGCAGTTTTTTTATGCCGCATGGTCCCTATTATCAGAAGTCTAATTTCCATTCCGGCTGGCATGTCAAAGATGAAATTCGGGGCGTTTATATTATTGACTTCAGCGGGCGCATTTATTTGGAACATACTGCTTGTCAGTGGAGGCGCCTTGCTGGGAGAGTCCTGGGAAGATGTACTGGCATTTATTAAGCTCTATCAGGAAATCACATATTTGTTACTAGCTTTAGTGGGAGCAGCATATTTTGTAGTCTGGTTTTATCGGAAGAAGAAGAGAACTAACTAAGAAAATAAGTAGACAGGAATAGCCTTTGGAAAGCAGTGTTATAATTCTGAAGCCTATCATCATTTGATAAATAACAGAAACACCGATTTTAAGAAGATATGTTCTGTATATAGTTCTATAATTATCTGTCCTTGTATATTTTAGCAATGAGATGTGTTAAAATATATAATGTTTAGCAACTATAAGCCAAGTAAATGCTTGTGTTGCTTAGTTTCAGTTTCAAGTGGGAGGTCAAAATGGAAATCAAAAAACAATCATTTATTAAGGGTGCGGCGATACTAGCTGCTGCTGGTGTAATTACAAAAATACTAGGTGCGATCTATAGAATCCCATTAGGACGCATCGTTGGTTCAGAAGTTATGGGTTATGCTCAGACTGGCTATGAAGTTTATGTGTGGGCATTAACTATTTCTGCATATGCCATACCGATAGCGATATCAAAGCTTGTATCTGAGAAAATTGAATTGGGCAGAAATGAAGAGGCTCATAGGATTTTTAAAGTTGCAATGTTATTCACAGCGTCAATAGGCCTTGCACTTTCATTGATAATGTTTAACTATGCCGATACAGTAGCCGGTATGTTTAGAAATCCGGGGGCTTATCTTGCAATCGTATGTATTGTCCCCTCCATATTTTTGTTTTCTGTAACCGGAACTTTAAGAGGTTATTTTCAGGGGATGCAAAATATGACACCTAGTGCAGTTTCTCAAATAACAGAGCAGCTGGGCAGAGTCATATTCGGATTTGCATTAGCGCTTATATTCCTGCCATCCGGCAATCAGCAAGCAGCTGGAGGAGCAAATGCAGGGACGGCAATCGGCGGGGTTATAAGTATAATAACTTTGTTATACTTTTATAAGAAGAAAAAGCTGCGTTTTACCAGTGAAGAGTCTAAAATACAAAGCAAAAAAGATTCGACCTTTAATATATTGAAAAAAATACTGATTATTTCGATCCCAATTACGATAGGTGGAAGTATAATGCCTGTAATGAATCTGTTAGACACATTCATCGTAATGGATAGATTATTGGCAGCAGGTTATAACAGTGAAACTGCAGTAAGCATGTATGGTCAGTTGAAGGCCATGGCTGGTTCCTTCGTGAATCTACCACAGGTGCTTACGATATCTTTAGCAGCTAGTTTGGTACCTGCTATTTCTGAATCAATGGCAAGAAGAGATCATGAAGCTGTAGCAAAAAAATCAGAGCTATCGATCAGAATAAGTTTGATTGTTGGTTTGCCTGCTGCTGCGGGATTGTTTATACTTGCCGACCCAATCATGAGGATGATGTATCCGGGAGAATCAAGTACCCTAGGCGTAGCTATGGCATATCTTGCACCAGCAATCATTTTCCTGACCCTGGTACAGACACTGACTGCAATTTTGCAGGGAATGGGTAAAGAACGAATACCTGTTATTAATCTATTCATTGGTGCAATAGTAAAGGTAATTGTGAGTTATACCTTGACGTCTATTCCATATATTAACGTAAGAGGTGCCGCCCTTGGTACTGTAGCAGGTTATAGTGTGGCTGCGATACTGAATATGTTCTATATTATTAAGTATCAAGGACAGGGCTTAATATATCTTAAGGCTTTTTTAAAACCGGCCGTTGCGACTGGGGCAATGATGGTAGTGGCTTATATGTCATATCATTTCTTAATTAATCTAGTTTCCAGCAACACAATATCAACCCTTTTAAGTATAATTCTGGCTGCAATTGTATATGGAATTTCATTGATATTGATAAGGGGTATTACCATTGAGGAGCTTCAAATGGCCCCCGGTGGAGGCAAGCTGTCACGTGTATTGAAAAGAAAAGGTCTTTTGAAATAATTCCTTACCCTGTACAAAGGAGTGATACAAATGAAAAAACTTAAAATAATAGGATTAGGCTCTGGTGACTACAAGCAGTTGACACTGTCGGCGGTGGAGCAGCTTAAATCAGCAGACATTCTGATTTTAAGGACAGAAAAGCATCCTACCGTTGACTATATTAAATCTCTGGGTATTTGCTTTATAACCTGTGATGACATATATGACGCTGCAGAAACCTTTGAGGCTACGTATAGTCAAATTAGTCAGCGCGTCATCAACAGCTGTGAGGATAACAAGGTGCTGGTTTATGCTGTGCCGGGACATCCTCTAGTGGCAGAGAAAAGTGTTGAGCTGACACTTGAAAAGGCAAAGGACAGTATAGACGTAGAAATTGTACCCGCGGTAAGCTTTATTGACTCTATTCTTACAGCTTTGCAAATAGATCCAGCCTATGGCCTCAAAATAATAGACGGACTAAGCCTGGATATTCAAAAGCCTGATTTTCTTTGCGGCAATATCATTACTCAGGTGTACAGCAGATTTGTAGCATCTGAAATAAAGCTGAAGCTTATGGAGCTATATAAGGATGATACGGAAATTTATATTATCAAAGCAGCCGGCGTTAAAGACCTGGAAAGAATAGAAAAACTCCCATTGTATGAGTTGGACAGGATTGACTGGGTAGATTATTTAACCAGTGTGTATATACCTCCTGTAGGAGAAGCGTCCAAGTTCAAGACGATGGATGAGCTGGTGGCGCTTATGAGCAAGCTGCGTGGCGAAGGCGGCTGTCCTTGGGATAGAGAACAGAGCAGAGAAAGCTTAAAGCCATATTTGCTTGAGGAGACCTATGAGGTATTAGACGCTATTGAAAAAGATGACATTGACCTATTGGTGGAAGAATTGGGAGACTTACTGCTTCAAGTCGTTTTCCATGCTCAAATAGCCAAGGAAGATGGAGAGTTTGATATTAACGATATCATAACAGGCATTGTAAACAAGCTGGTGGAGCGCCATCCCCATGTTTTTGGCGATGTAATAGCAACCTCTGAAAGTGGCGCTTTAAAGAGCTGGGAGGCCTCTAAACGCAAACTGAAGGGTATAACAACTTATACTCAAACCCTGGTAGATATACCGGAAGCAATGCAATTGCAAAGGTTGATGAAGAATTAGAAGAAGTAAAAGAGGTATATAATACAGGAAATAAACAAATAATAGAAGAAGAAATTGGAGATTTATTATTTGCCGTAGTCAATGTAGCACGATTCTTAAAGATACAGCCTGAACTAGCACTTCGTGGTACAATTGAAAAATTTATCAGCAGATTCCAATATATTGAAAAAACAGCCTTGCAAAATGGTCAAAAACTTGATAAAATGACCTTGCAGGAAATGGATAAGCTGTGGAATGAGGCAAAAAAGTTAAAAATATTACAAAAATAAACAAATTTTGCATTGCAAAGAAGGATTTTTGGCATATGTATAGAATATGCTAATAGGAATTCATTATAAAAAATGGAGGGAAAATAAAAATGAATAAAGCAGAACTTATTACAAGCATGGCAGAAAAAAGTGAATTAACAAAGAAGGATACTGAAAAGGCTCTAAAGGCGTTTATGGACAGCGTTCAAGATGCACTTGCTAAGGGTGACAAGGTTCAACTAGTTGGCTTTGGTACATTCGAAGTTAAGGGTAGAGCAGCAAGAGTAGGAAGAAACCCAAGAACAAGAGAAGAAATTCAAATTCCTGCTTCAAAAGCTCCAATATTCAAGGCTGGCAAAGACTTGAAGGATCTAGTAAACAAATAATAAGTACATATTTAGAGCAGAATCAGGTGAGAACCTGATTTTTGCTTTATATGGAGAAATAAGTAAAAGAGAAACCACAGCAGGGTTACTTTTTGTAAGTCTTACTGAATTTATAGGATGTGATGAAATGAGATTGGATAAGTTCTTAAAAAATTCTCGCCTTATCAAAAGACGTACAGTTGCCAAGGATGCTTGTGAAGGTGAGAAGGTATATATAAATGGAAAGCAGGCTAAACCAAGCACTGCAGTTAAAG
The DNA here is from genome assembly GCA_029256325.1 of Clostridia bacterium. Lineage (GTDB taxonomy): Bacteria > Bacillota > Clostridia > Lutisporales > Lutisporaceae > GWB2-37-7. The sequence goes on along the minus strand of JAQSYD010000021.1, from coordinate 15,882 downwards.
TAGGCGATATCGTGGAAATTGTGTTTGGTGAAAGATCGATAAAGGCTGAAGTGCTTGATATTACAGACAAAGCAAGCAAGGAAGCTGCAAAGGATATGTATAAAATAATTGAATAATAGTAAAAAAGCTTCTAAGAAGATATTGTGAATAAAGGAAGCCTATAAAAATGTATAGTCGAAACATTTGTTTAAGGAAGATCTAGATGTTCCTATGCATTTTCAAAAACCCTCTGCATATATATAGTTATAGACAATCAGCTTAAAATACTGCTGACTTTGATCGGTTAAATATATAGTAGGGGGGTTTTTTTATGGAAGAAAGAAAACTCATCAAGACAAAACCTCACAATGTATTAATTGAAGGGAGAGAAAAGCTTACCATCACAGGTGTAAGAGATGTCATAAGCTTTGATGAAAACACAATCATATTAAATACAGAAATGGGAGGACTCGTACTAAAGGGTACGGACTTGCATATTAACAAACTAAATGTAGAGGACGGCAACTTGAGTATTGAAGGCTATGTCATTGCATGCGACTACACAGACAAAACAGACAGTAAAAAATCTGGCGGATTCTTCAGCAATATATTTAAATAGTGAGTGGAACTGATTTTATGGCACCATTTTGGAAAAAAGCAATTTGTTATTATGTCAAAGGGGGCAGCCTCTTTGTTCATATGCAGCAAATTGCTTTAATAATATCTGATATACATCGTGTAAGCGCAGTAAAAAAGATTATTGTTTTGCACATTCTGACTAAATAATAGAGCTTTGGTGCAAAACATATAGTATAGCTGCTGCACATACTCATGCATGCAAAAGTAGAATATCTTTTGATAGCAATCATCAAGATTTTAGTACCCTAAAAATTCTTTAATAATGCTTTTGATATATTGAAATAAGGGGGCGAGTTTATGGAGACTGTACAATTTCAAACCTTTGTCTTTATGTTTACAGTATACGGCGGAATCATAATCGGAATTATGTATGACGTTTACAGAGTCCTAAAAGGCTCCAGACGGGGAGATCGTTTTATTACTTCCATATGGGACATATTATTTCTCGCTGCAGCTATGATGGTGGTTCTGTGGGCACTTTTTTCAAGCAATTACGGAGACATTAGAGCTTATGTATTTATCGGGTTTATCGTAGGCTTTTTTCTCTATGATAGGATTTTAAGCAAGATTGCTTTGGCTATATTTTTATTTGTCAAACGCAATGTAGTATTCTTTTTCAAAACTACCAACAACTTATTGGTTTTACCCTTTAAGTTCCTCTTTAATCTGTTATGGCATCCGCTATCAAGGCTTTGGCAGTACATAACACATAAAAGGATAAGAATTTCAAAACTTAAAAAGCTGCCTGGCGCAATTATGCAGGATAGTAGAAAGTACTATAAGCTTATTATCAAAAAAAATAGCAAAAGGCAATAAAGGTATTTTATTGGCTATGTCGAAATAACAATAACTGTATAGTTTGATTTATAATTATTTTTTATATATAATATAATGGCAATAGGGTAAATCCACGCATATAATGAAATTAACTATATATTTCGTGCTAAACATTTTATATTTATAAATTAGCAGGAAATATTATTCTCTGTTTATAAAGCACAAGGTTACTGAGTGCTTTGATGGTAACACTTTAGCGCGTTTTATATAGGTAGCAAAAGATGAAATTTATATACGGAAGTGATCTTATTGAAAGCTGCTAAAATCAATATTAAAAGACTACTAATGACTGCCTTTGTAATATACACTGCTGTTACTTTGATCAATCAGCAGGTTACAATAGGTAAGCTTACCACGATCCAAAAAGAGAAAACCCAGAAGGTTGAAAGCATAAAGCTTGAAAATCAGAAGCTTGAAGAAATGATTAAGAATGCAGCCACAGATGAAAGCATTGAGAAAATGGCAAGGGAACAATTGGGTTTGGTAAAGCCGGGAGAGAAGGTTTATATAAATCAATCACAGCCTGAGCAAGATTTGCAGGGAGGAGATAATTAGGTATAATATTGACACCATGGTACGACATGATATATTATATCCATATTAGCTTTATTGCAAATTAAAGGAGGAGTTTTTTTAGTATGCCTATAGAGGAAGGGAAGGTAGTTGAAGGAATTGTTGCCAGCATAACGAGCTTTGGCGCCTTTATACAATTACCTGAAGGGAAGACCGGTCTAGTTCATATATCTGAAATTGCTGACACTTATGTTAAGGATATTAAAAATTATATCAATGAAAAGGATAAAGTAAAAGTAAAGGTACTTTCAGTTGAAAAGGACGGTAAAATCAATCTGTCAATTAAACAGGCTCAAGAGCGCAAGAAAAGCACAAGACCTGTAGAGATAGATTGGAATAACGAATCTAGAAAGAACCAAGTAGACTCCTTTGAGGATAGATTGGCTAAATTTCTAAAGGACAGTGACGAGAAGCTTCAACAGCTTAAGAAAAGCACTGACTCTAAAAGAAACGGCGGTTATAGAAAAAATGACGGCGTTTCAAAGTTTTAAGCTTTGATTTTAGAATAATATATAGGACATCATAATACTGTCGGCTTACTGACAGTATTGTTTTTTGCAGGGAGGTTTATATGAAAAAAGTTGCTGCCATAGATATAGGCACAAATTCCATGAGATTGCTTTTGTGTGAATATGATAAAGGACATTTTGCCAACAAAGAAAAACACTTAATCGTTACAAGGATGGGACAAGGACTGTCAGCAAATGGCGTCATATCACAAGAAGCAATAGAAAGAAATATAAATGCCTTAATTGTATTTAAAGAAAAAGCAGATCAATTTGGTGCACAAGAGATGATAGCTATTGCCACCAGTGCTGTAAGAGATGCTGGAAATCGTGAAGTGTTTTTGAAAGCAGCAAAACAGCATACTGGTATCGATATCATGGTGATATCAGGAGAGACGGAAGCTGATTTAGGAATAACCGGAGTAGCTAGTGACAATAAAGAAGAAGCAGGAAATATTTTAGTCATAGATATAGGTGGCGGCAGCACAGAGTTGGTGCTGGGTGGTATTGAGGGAATCAGCTATTCTACCAGTATCAATGCAGGAACTGTGAGAATGACGGAGAAATTTATAACCTCACATCCTATTGCAGAAAATGAAATTGAAAAATTAAAACACAATTTGAAGGAATTATTTGAAGAGCCAATAAAGCAGCTAAAGACGATGTCTATTCAAAAGATTATTGCTATTGGCGGAACTGCTACAACCATTGCCGCCATATACCATAGCTTATGCATATATGATCCACAAAAGGTGCATAATACTGTTATAGCTTTTGACTATTTACAAAATTTGCTTGAACAGCTAAAAAATATGTCAGTGGAACAACGCTATGATGTAAAAGGACTGCAAAAAGAAAGAGCAGATGTAATACCGGCAGGCATGATAATCATGCTTCATATTATGAAAAACCTAGGTATTGCAAGCTTCTCAGCCAGTGAAAATGATAATCTCGAAGGTGCGATAATTAAGTTCATACAATAGGTGTAAAACGCAGTATAAAGCTGTAATGTTAACATAATCAGAAATAATCGATTAAAACAAGTAAAATAAGTGTTGACGTATCGCCGGAAAGATTATATAATAATACTTGTCGTTAAGGCAATGAGCGCCGAAGTGGCGGAACTGGCAGACGCACAGGACTTAAAATCCTGCGGTCCTTACCGACCGTACCGGTTCGATTCCGGTCTTCGGCACCATATTTATCGCGGGGTAGAGCAGCCAGGTAGCTCGTCGGGCTCATAACCCGGAGGTCGCAGGTTCAAATCCTGTCCCCGCAGGCGGCGTAGCTCAGCTGGCTAGAGCACTCGGTTCATACCCGAGCGGTCGTTGGTTCGAATCTGACCGCCGCTACCAAAGTAAATGATACTCAGGTAATAACCTGGGTTTTTTTATTTTTTGTATTTCTGTCGACAATATTCTTGTGTTTTAATGCATATAATGCTGCTTGTCCTGTTGCAGCACAAGCATTTTGCCCTGTCAGAAAAATAATTGTCAAATAATACCTCAACTTGTCTAAAAGTTTTTGAAATCCCACCACTAAAGCTGACAAATATTTCGTGAGCCTTGTGTTAAAATCGTTATACGCGATAAGGAAAGTAATATTTTTCTTCATAGACGAATATCATGTTAGGTGGTGGATTAATTGGCAGATAGGACTGAAGTATTCCCCTATACACGGCTAAAAAACTCTTATGCGAATGAAACAGTTACAAGCAAAGCAAACTGGCTTAAAAATATAAAAATATTTATGTTGAACAATCAGCTAAAGCTAAATACCACTTTTGGGTTTATAGGTTTTCTACTGGGACGAGCTGTTATATTAGATTTTCTGAGTCCTTTTGGACTTGCTTTTATAGCAGTGTTTGCGTTGCAGGAAATGGGAATGGGATATGTACTTGCAGGAACTTTAATTGGTGTATATACCATAGGCCAAAAAGAAATATTGCTGAAATACTTTGTATCGGCACTTATTTTTGTAGTTTTCCATCTTTTAAGCAGCAGATGGAGGATTAACAAAAAAGCAGTTGCTGCAGTTACAGCAGCCCTTGCTAATTTTACAGCAGGCTACTTCATATTTTATATAAAGAATTATTACATGTATGATCTGTTGATGATTATTATTGAATCTCTTCTGATATCCTTGTTGGTATATGTATATGATGGTGCTGTACCTGTACTTAAGAATTTTAGAGCCAGAAAGGTGATTTCCAGTGAAGAAGTAGTATCGCTATCTATATTGCTGGCCTTTTGTTTTGTAGGAGCGGATTTTACTGTTTATGGTTTGTCCATCAAGAATATCAGCATGATACTTTTGATAATGCTTTTTTCATTTTATGGAAGCGCCGGTACCGGAGCAGCTATAGGAATTATATTAGGTGTCATTCAAGCACTGTCGGGTTCGATACTACCTGCCGCTATTGGCGTATATGGTTTATGCGGACTGCTCTGCGGAGTCTTGAAAAACATCGGAAAGGCTGGCTGCGCCCTAGCCTTTGTATTGGGTAATGCCTTAATGACCTTTTATATTAATGGATCTACAGAAGTTTTAATAAAGTTTTATGAGATATTTACAGCGGCAGTATTGTTTATGATCATACCCATAAGCTTCATGCAGAAAGCTTTAAGCAGCAAGAAGATATTTGCATCTGATTTATTAAAGGATAAAACCTATAATAAGAGATTTAAAGAATATACCACTGAAAAGCTAAATGAAGTAGCTTCAGTATTTGATGAGTTATCTGCAACGCTCAAGGACAGTGCCGGGAATAGCGAATATTATTCTCAGGTTGATGCAGCGCAAATATTGGATCAAGTAGTAACCAAATGCTGTTCCAATTGCGGCATGTGCAATAGCTGCTGGAAAAGGGACTTTTATAAGAGCTATCAATATTTATTTAATTTTCTTACACAAATTGAAAATGAAGGCAGTATAAATCTGGAGAGCATACCGAAAGCATTTAGAGAAAGGTGCATCAAGCCGGAAGAGATGATAAGCAGTATTAGATATTATTTTGATTTATATAGAAATAATTTAACATGGAAAAAGAAAATCAATGAAAGCAGAATGATTGTATGCGAACAACTCCGTGAGGTTTCTACTGTTGTGTCTGATTTGGCACTACAGATTGATGTTGATATTAATTTTAATCGTAATATGGAAGAGATGATCATAGTAGCTTTGGATACGCAGGGTATTCAGGTTCAGGATGTTATAGTATCAGAAGGAGGCAATGGTATATCCATTGACATAAAAGTGCCTGCCTGTGGAGGTAAACGAGACTGCATCAAGCATATTATTCCTATTGTAAATAAGGTGACAAAGAAAAAGTTTGTAAAAAGAGATATGATGTGTCTGACCAGAAATCACGACCAATGCAGTATAAGACTAAAAGAGGCGGAAAAATATCAAGTGGCAACAGGTATAGCGAAGGCTACAAAAAGTGGCTCTATTTCGGGGGATAACTATTCTTTCATAGAGCTTAAGGACAGCAGATACATGCTAGCCCTAAGTGATGGCATGGGCACAGGCTATAAAGCTTCTGTTGAAAGCGGAACCACCATAAGACTTTTGGAAAAATTCCTATATGCGGGCTTTGATAAGGATTTAGCGGTAAAGTCTATTAATTCTTTGCTGTTAATGAAGTCCAATGAAGAGACCTATGCAACCATAGACCTTTCTGTAATTAATCAGTATAACGGAGAGGTTGAATTCGTCAAAGTAGGTGCAGTATCTACATTTATTAAATACGAAGACCATGTTGATGTAATCAAGGTAGGCTCTTTGCCTGTTGGAATACTCAAGAATGTAGAAATGGAGTTTGTGAGAAAGAAGCTGCAGGATGGAGACTTTGTCATCATGGTTTCTGATGGAATACTGGACTCCAATCAAAGTGAAATTAATAAAGAAAGATGGCTTGCAGAGGTTATTAACAATATAAATACTAGAAATCCACAAAAAATTGCGGATGAAATACTCAACACCTGTTTAGACGCAAATGGCGGAGTTGCCTGCGATGATATGACCATTATGGTTGCGAAGATTTGGGAAACTGCGTGAAATAGGGCTTGTATAACAACCTCTTTGACTGGCAATAATTACTAAAGTAATAGTCAGGCAAGGAGGTTTTATAATGCTTAAAAAAGAAGAGGAAAATATAGGTGAAATCAGACAGATCATTATCATTAGTGACGGCAAATCAAATATAGGCGTCAGTCCTATTGATGCTGCAAAACAAGCATGCAAGATGGGTATCGTCGTAAGTACGATTGGTATTATAGGTCAGAATGGTGACGGCGATGAAAGAGATATTGAGGAGCTGGAGGGTATAGCCAAAGCAGGCGGCGGTCTTTGTGAATATACACATTTAGAAGAGTTGGGTATGACTGTTCAGGTTATGACTCAAAAAACAGCTCAAAAAACCATAGAGCAGATTGTCAGTCGGCAGTTGAAGTCCATTATTGGGGTAGACATGAATAACTTAGAGCCAAAATCACGCTTTAAGATTGTAGATTTTATAGAAAACTATGGAGATAGCATTAATCTAAAATGCGCTGTTGTTCTTGATGCCAGCGGCAGTATGGGCAGCAAGCTGGACACAGCCAAAAGAAGCTTAATTGATTTGCTGCAAAACTTAAACTCAAGAAAAGGTGAAAGTAAAATAGCAGTTATAAAGTATCCGGGAAACTGGGAAGAAACAGCAAGTGTGGTTTGCAGTTTCACTGATTCCACAGAGCTGCTGCAAAATAGACTGAGCACAATAGGAGCCGGCGGCGGCACTCCAACAGGTCCGGCAATAGAAAAGGCATGTCAGCTTATAATGGAAAGCATGAAAGTTCCACAGGAGGAAGACAATGGCTTTGTAAAGAAAACAGATTTGCAAGATGGAAGTGAAATGATAGAAAACTATTATGTATAGTAATAAATACGATAAGATTGTGGGGCAGTGGACCGGCAAGACCTACACCTTGATTAGAAGACTGGGTGCTGGTGGTGTAGGAGAAATATATCTTGTACAGGATAGCTATGGTACATTGCTAGCGCTAAAGATAAGCGACGATATCATCAGTATAACAAAGGAATACCGATTTCTCTGCAGATTTAAGGATAAGGGTTTTGTACCGAAGGTTTATGATTTGGATGATTTCTCAAAGCAGAACAAGATGTATCACTATTTCACTATGGAGTATATTAGCGGCATCAATCTCAAATCAGCGCTAAAAAACAACACGATGGATATAAGGACTAAGCTATATCTTATGTGTATTATTATACAAATTTTAAAGCAGATTAATGAGGACGGTTATATTTATACAGATTTAAAGCATGAAAATATTATGGTGGATCATAAAAACAGTCTTATCAGGCTTATTGATTTTGGAAGCTTGGTGCAGGCAGGCAGCAGCGTAAAGGAGTTTACGCCCATGTATGACAGACTTTGCTGGGGAAAGGGGAAGCGGATCGCGGATGATCGCTATCAAGCCTTTGCCATTGCTATACTTTTTATCTCTTTGGTGCTTAACAAAAGCTTGGACCCTGATAAAGACAAGCTGGAGCAGATTATGAGCAGCCTAAGAAAGAAGAAGGTATCAGCAAAGTTATTTGAGGTTATAGCAAACTGCTTGGAAGGGCAAGTGGGAGATTGCAATATTTTGTACAATCAGATTAGCTGTGCAGCTGAAGAGCAAAAATACCCTGATGGGATTAAAACGGCTTTGAATTTACTGATTGCAGTTTTGGTATTATTATTAACAGCAACGATTTTTGCTTTTATATTTTAGCAGAAATCGTTTTTCTTTTACAGACAGCGTGCTTTTATATTTTTGCATTATTGACAATATGAATAGGTAACTATAGAATTTTAGTTATACTATATTTTGGGTAGGTTTTAAATGAAGAATTTTATTGACAGTGTAAAGGCTACAATTGAAAAATATGAAATGATTAAAAGTGGAGATATCGTTGTAGTGGGTGTTTCCGGTGGAGCAGATTCACTATGTCTTTTGCATGTGTTAAATACTCTAAAAACTGAGCTGAATATTAAGCTCTTTGCGGTTCATCTTAACCATCAATTTCGCGGTATTGATGCAGATAGGGATGCTGAATTCGTAGCGCAGATTTGTCAAGCTTGGGAGATACCTCATAGGATTGAGACCTTTGATGTACCTGCATATGCCAAGGAGCATGGACTTTCCTCTGAGGAAGCAGGCAGAGAAATACGCTACAGGCTATTTGATGAAGTAAAAGAAGCAATTAAAGGCAACAAAATTGCAGTAGCACAGAATTTGAATGATAATGTGGAGACCATTCTTATGCGTCTTGTCAGAGGTACCGGATTAGAAGGATTAAAGGGTATAGATGCAGTTAGAAATGATATAATACGTCCTCTGTTGGAACAGGATAGACAAAGCATTGAGGCTTACTGCAGACAGAATCATTTGCAGCCTAGAATAGATAAGACAAATTTGCAGCCCATTTATTTAAGAAATAAGATCAGACTGGAGCTTATACCTTATCTTAAAAAGAGCTTCAATCCCAGTATAAATGATGCTTTGGTCAGACTGGGACAGGTGGTTAGAGAAGAAAATGACTATTTAGAACAGCAGACGGAGGAATTATTAAAAAATATTGGTGAAATCAAAGAGGATTGCATAACGATAAAGACAGAGCGTTTGAAGAAGCTGCATCCTGCCATGCAAAAACGCCTGCTGCGAAAGGCTGTTGAAAGTATTGCTGACACCTTGAACGGCTTTGAATACAAGCACTTTCAAGGGATCATTGAGCTTTTTGATAAAAGCACAGGGGCGGCCATTGAGCTGCCAAAAAGCTTAAAGGCATATATCTCCTATGAAAATTTAATTATTAGTAAAAAGATTGAGAACCCTGATAAAAAATGTTATTATAAGTTAAAATATAATAGTGATAGCTTTATTCATGAGATCAATGCGAGTATTAGCGTCAAAGGAATGAGTATCAGGGAATTGTCTTCGGTACCCAAAAGCTTTAACACTGTATATCTGGATTCCGATAAGGTCAAGCATGAGCTTATAGTCAGAAGCAGAGAGCAGGGGGACATTTTTTCTCCCATAGGCATGAAGGGAAGTAAAAAGCTAAAGGATTATTTTATCGATAAAAAAATTCCCAAAGAAAAAAGGGATCAAATACTGCTGGTAGCAGACGGCAATGAAATTGTTTGGATCCTAGGCAGTATAATCAGTGAAAAATATAAAATTACATCAAACACTCAAAATGTGATCGTACTTAGCTGTAATAATTGCGGCTTTTTACATAATAATATAAATGGAACAAAGGAGGAAACAACATGCATAATGACATAAAGGAAATACTAATTACTGAAGAACAAATTAAAGCAAAAACGAAGGAATTGGGAGCGAAAATTACAGAATACTATAGAGGTAAGGATTTGGTTGTAATCGGAGTACTAAAAGGCTGCGTAGTATTTTTATCAGATTTGGTGAGAGAAATAAACCTGCCCTTAACAATGGATTTTATGGTAGTATCCAGCTATGGACATTCAACAAAATCTTCCGGGGTAGTGAGAATCATAAAGGACTTAGAAAAAGATATTCAAGGCAAGGACGTATTAATTGTTGAGGACATTGTGGATTCCGGCTTGACTCTCAGCTATTTGATGGAGTACTTAAAATCTAGAAATGCAAACAGTGTAAAGGTATGCAGCTTGCTTGATAAACCTGAGAGAAGAAAATCAGAGGTGGAAATAGAGTTTAAGGGTTTCCAGATCCCTGATGAATTTGTTATAGGCTATGGTTTAGATTATGCAGAGGTTTATAGAAATCTTCCTTATGTAGGCATTCTAAAACCGGAAGTATATACAAAATAAAGCAAGTGTGTAATAAGAAGTACAGCGACTACATATAATCCTTTGTTTCCTATAGACAGGTTATTTTGGATAATAAAAAGGCATTATAAAGTTGAGTTTTAAAAATGCCTGTGATAGAATTATTATATTGCAGATTTATCCAGCAGCATTGTTACTGTTGGGTAGCTCTATGGAACATGCGCTAAAGGAGGGCTATGTTTGAAAAAATTCGTAAGAGGAATTAGTTTTTATTTATTGATATTTATCATTATTATAATGTTTATTAATTTTGTGCAGAGCATTGAATCCAATAAGGATAGGCTTAACTACACAAATTTAATAACCATGATAGAAAGCGGTAAAATCAACAAGATTACAGTGTCAGACTTGGGCGGAATTTCCTCTGTTTCAGGCAAGACGTTAGAAGGCAATCGGTTTGAAGGTATTGTATTTACAGAATATCTTACAGAAGACAAAGTAAGTGAGCTTGTATCACAAGGAAAGCTTATCATTGAAATTGAACCTAAAAATCAGTCAGCAACATGGTTTTCAATTCTGCCTACGTTGGGCTTAATAGTACTGCTGATTGTTTTCTTCTTTATATTAACGCAGCAGACTCAAGGCGGAGGAAACAGAGTGATGTCCTTCGGTAAGAGTAAAGCAAAGCTGCATACAGATGATAAGAAAAAGGTGACTTTTGCAGATGTAGCAGGAGCAGATGAAGAAAAAGAAGAAATGGGAGAAATCGTTGATTTCTTAAAAGCACCAAGAAAGTTTATCGAGCTTGGAGCCAGAATACCAAAGGGTGTTCTTTTGGTAGGACCTCCGGGAACGGGTAAAACATATTTAGCCAAAGCAGTAGCTGGTGAAGCGGGAGTACCTTTCTTTTCCATAAGCGGTTCCGACTTTGTGGAAATGTTTGTAGGGGTAGGTGCTTCAAGAGTTAGAGATTTGTTTGAACAAGCAAAGAAAAGCTCACCATGTATTATATTTATTGACGAAATTGACGCTGTTGGTCGCCAAAGAGGCGCCGGCTTAGGCGGTGGACATGATGAAAGAGAGCAAACACTGAATCAACTGCTGGTTGAGATGGATGGTTTCAGTATAAATGAAGGTATCATTATTATTGCAGCAACCAACAGACCTGACATATTAGATCCGGCACTGTTGAGACCCGGTCGTTTTGATAGACAAATCATGGTTGGAATACCTGATGTAAAAGCAAGAGAAGAAATTTTAAAGATACATGCTAGAAACAAACCTCTTGCAGTTGATGTAGAATTAAGTGTACTGGCAAAATCAACACCTGGGTTTACACCGGCTGACCTTGAAAATGTTATGAATGAATCGGCACTTCTGGCTGCAAGAAAAAACAAGAGAAAAATTGAGCTTAAAGATATAGAAGAAGCTGTTATCAGAGTTATAGCGGGACCAGAAAAGAAAAGCAAGGTTGTTAGTGAACAGGATAAAAAGCTTACAGCTTATCATGAGGCAGGTCATGCTGTGATACAAAAGCTGCTGCCAAATGCAGATCCTGTACATCAGATATCAATTATACCAAGAGGCAGAGCGGGAGGATATACGATATCTCTTCCAAGGCAGGACAAATTCTATATGTCAAAGTCTGAGTTAGAGCAGGAAATTGTCAGCTTGCTTGGTGGCAGAGTAGCAGAAAAGCTTGTGCTGAATGATATAAGCACAGGAGCTAAGAATGATATTGAAAGATCGACAAATATTGCTAGAAAAATGATTACCGAATATGGTATGAGTGATGTATTTGGACCTATTACATTTGGAACAGATCATGATGAAGTATTCATAGGAAGAGATTTAGCGCGCAGCCGCAATTACAGTGAAGAAGTTGCAGCACTCATTGATAAAGAAGTTAGAGGCGTTATCGACAAAGGATATAACCATGCCGAGCAGCTTCTAAAAGATAATATCGATAAGCTGCACGCTGTAGCTCAAGCTCTTCTCGAAAGAGAAAAGCTTGATGAACAGGAATTTGAAGAAATATTTGCGCAAGCATAACGGGAGAGAAGGCCAATTGGCCTTCTTTTTTTATGCCATCATGAAAAATTGCAGGAACTAATTTGTTTTCCGTCACTTTTATATTTTTCATGGCATTTTTTGATATAATAGTACTATGCGATTATTTTGCAAGAGAAGGAGTGTTATGATGGGATTTAATTTAGAAATAGGCATGCGGGCAGAAATAGAGCTTGCAGTTGAGCAGCAGCATACTGCTATGGCATTTGGCAGTGGCGGAGTTAAGGTGCTTGCTACGCCAATGATGATAGGACTAATGGAGAAAGCAGCTTTAATGGCAGTGGATGAACATTTGGGAGAGGGCTTTGCCACAGTAGGTACAATTGTAAACGCAAAGCATATGGCAGCCACACCAGTGGGTATGAAGGTGAAGGCTGTTGCCGTACTTACAAAGATAGAAGGAAAAAAGCTATCCTTTGATATAGAAGCCTATGACGAGACTGAAAAAATTGGGGAAGGTACTCATGAGAGATATATCATAGAACTGGCTAAGTTCCTTAAAAGAACAGAGAACAAAGCTGCAAAGTAATATGATAAAGACTGCATATTGTTAAAAAATAAACAATCATTTTTATATCCATATTATAAGCATATATGGTAATATATTAATGATAACGACGGAAAACTTGCAATATTGTATAAATGATGAAAGTAAAGATTCATTACTGCATTAGATTGTGAATATACTATTATTGCAATGAATTACAATCAATAAAAATTAAATAAAGTGTCAGTTTAAGGAGGGTAAATATGTTTGATAAGCAAAAAACTGCGGAAATTAATGCTGCAGTAGAAAAATGGGACAATAATGTTAAGGCAAAGCTTGAAAAACAACCAGAGAGAAAAGTGATATTTAAAACATCCTCAGGCATGGAAATTAAGAGAGTGTATACACCTGCTGATGTTGAAAACATGGATTATGCCACTGAGCTTTCAAATCCTGCACAATACCCATATACAAGAGGCGTGCAGCCCACCATGTACAGAGGAAGATTCTGGACCATGAGACAGTATGCTGGATTTGCGACTGCAGAAGAGTCCAATAATAGATATAAATACCTATTGGCGCAAGGACAAACAGGCTTAAGCGTAGCTTTTGACCTGCCAACTCAAATCGGTTACGATTCAGACCACAGCCTTTCAGAAGGTGAGGTAGGTAAAGTTGGTGTTGCCATAGACTCACTTAAGGATATGGAAACTCTATTTGATGGTATTCCATTAGACAAGGTAACCACATCCATGACAATTAATGCACCTGCTGCAGTATTGCTAGCAATGTATATTGCAGTTGCGGAAAAGCAAGGAGTCTCAGCAGAGCAGTTATCGGGTACAATTCAAAACGACATACTGAAAGAATACATAGCCAGAGGTACATATATATTCCCAGTAGAACCATCCATGCGATTGATCACAAACATATTTGAATATTGCTCCAAGCATGTTCCAAAGTGGAATACGATTTCTATCAGTGGTTATCACATCAGAGAAGCCGGTTCAAACGCAGCGCAAGAAGTAGCATTTACATTAGCTGACGGAATTGCCTATGTAGAAGCAGCAATTAAGGCCGGTCTTGATGTTGATGATTTTGGTCCAAGATTATCTTTCTTCTTCAATGCACACAATGACCTGCTAGAAGAGGTTTCAAAGTACAGAGCGGCAAGAAGATTATGGGCCAAGATTATGAAGGAAAGATTCCATGCGAAGGATCCAAAATCAATGATGCTTAGATTCCATACACAAACTGGTGGATCCACTTTAACAGCACAGCAGCCTGATAACAATATTATCAGAGTTACGATACAAACACTGGCAGCTGTTATGGGCGGAACTCAATCCCTGCATACAAATTCTAAGGATGAGGCGTTGGCTCTTCCAACTGAAGATGCTGTAAGAATAGCGCTTAGAACTCAGCAAATAGTTGCATATGAAGCTGGCGTAACAGAGACAGTTGATCCATTAGCGGGTTCCTACTATGTTGAAGCCATGACAAACGACATAGAGACAAAAGCAATGGAATATATAAAGAAAATTGATGATATCGGTGGTGCGGTAAAGGCGATCGAGCGAGGCTACATTCAACAGGAAATACAAGATAGCTCATACAAGTATCAAATGGAAATTGAATCAAATGAGAGAATTATTGTAGGCATGAACAAATTCCAAATCAAAGAAGGTGCGCCAAAAGGCTTATTAAAAGTAGACCCTGTTGTAGGTGAGCTTCAAAGGAAGAAGCTGGAGAACTTAAGAGAAGAGAGAGACAACAACAAGGTAAATACAGCTTTAGAAGCTTTGAAAAATGCTGCCCAAACAGATGAAAACCTTATGCCTTTCATATTGGAAGCAGTTAGAACCTATGCAAAATTGATTATTCAAGGAGGTAATTAAAGTGGATAGACCAATCAGAGTTGTTGTGGCGAAACCGGGACTAGACGGACATGATAGAGGAGCTAAGGTAGTCGCTAGATCATTGAGAGACGCAGGAATGGAAGTAATTTATACAGGTTTAAGACAAACACCAGAACAAATTGTAGAGGCAGTGATACAAGAAGATGCTGACTGCCTTGCAATGAGCATACTTTCAGGTGCACACAATCACCTTTTCCCAAAGGTAGTAGCTTTACTTAAAGAAAAAGGCGTGGATGATGTTCTGGTAGTAGGCGGAGGAGTTATTCCGGAGGATGATATTCCGGGACTGCTAAATGCAGGAATAGCTGCAATTTTCACACCTGGAACTCCTACTACTTTAACGATAGATTTTATAAAGCAAAATATTAAAAGAAAATAAATATATGTTGCGAAAAAATATATTATATGCAAAATCAGTAGAAGCATCTGCTTTTGTGCAATCAGAACTGTATTTTTCGCAACATATGAGTAAAGGAAAATGTTTTGCACATTCTGATTTAATGTAAGAGGTATCGTGCAAAACATATAGGTGTTAATATGGATATAAAGGCAGGCTTATTAAAGGGTGACAAAAGAGCTGCCGCCAGACTTATTACCTTGGCTGAAAATGGAGATGAAGAGGCAGTAAAGATTATCAGAGAATGCTATCATCTCACTGGCAAGGCTAGGATAATAGGAATTACAGGGCCTCCGGGTGCAGGGAAAAGTACAGTTACAGACAAATTGGCAAAGCTTTTACGTCAGCAGAACAAGAAGGTAGGAATAATAGCTGTAGATCCTACAAGTCCCTTTACCGGTGGAGCCATACTGGGAGATAGAGTCAGGATGAACGACCTTAGTACAGACCAAGGGGTGTTCATTCGCAGTATGGGCACCAGAGGTGCTTTAGGGGGATTATCCAAGGCAGCCCATGATGCTGTTAGGATACTGGATATATTCGGTATGGATTATATATTTATTGAAACTGTAGGTGTAGGGCAATCAGAAGTTGATATTGTAAAGCTTGCAGATACAGTAGTTATGGTAATGGTACCGGGGTTAGGCGATGATATT